>JBAUGO010000027.1:0-9796 GCA_049679775.1 Anderseniella sp. | reverse complement strand
GTGTAGCTGAAACTGTCGGTCGCTGACGTGCCCAGCGGCAGGTTGCCGAACGCCCCGTTGGGATCGTAACTGTAGACACCGTTGGCATCGAGCGTCACAAGCGCGCCGGATGCAAGCGTGATCTGGTTACCGACGTCGCCCGCTGCGCCGTTGACCTCGGTCACGGTGAGCGCCTGGCCTTCTGGATCATAATCCGGCGTGCCGTCTGTCAGCACGTTGCCGGTTGCGGGTGCAACGGCCTCAGCATCGACCGAAGTCTGGTCGGCGATGGCAACCGGGTTGTCATCAACACCATTGATTGTGATGACGATGTCATGCGTCGTGCCGTCGATGGAAATGACGGTAATGGTGTCGGTCAGGGTTTCGCCGGTGGTCAGTGCATTGACTGCAGGCAGGGAGTTGCTGACCGAATAGGTCCAGCCACCGAACGGGTTGATGGTTACCGCGCCAAAGGTGCCGCCGTAAGTGCCTTCGACAAAGCGGGCTTCACCGGCATCCGGGTCGGTGATGGTCAGCGTGCCGCCCGTGTTCAGGTTGAACGGTGCGGAGTCTTCTGTCACCGAACCGGTATCAGTGCCACTGATCACGGCGTCCGGCGTCTCGACATGCACCACGGCTTCGCCGACGTTGGAGTTGCGAGTGCCATCGTTGACAAAGATGTCAAACTGGCGGTCGCCGGGCGTCGCAGTAGTGGCATTGTTGTCGTAGGTGATTGATGCGATCAGCGCTTCCCATGCGGCCTGGGGTGCGGTGCCACCGCCCTGCACGGTAATGGTGAAGATATCAGGCGTGCCGGTCTGGTTGTAGGCCACCACGAAGTTGGTGCCACCCACGTTGACCACGGTGCCGGCCGCATTGGTCGCCAGCGGGAAGTTGACGCCGCCGATCGACAGGATTTCGGAATTGCCGTTCACAATTCCAGTAGCCTTGATCGACATCGACAAGAGGTTTGGCGAGTCGAGGTCTTCAATGTTGACGTCACTATCGGAAATATTGACCGGCGAGCCGGTAAGCGGATTGAAGTAAGAGTCGAAGCCGAAATTGTCGAAGCCGCCCCCGGAATTGTCCGGGTCAAGATTCAGCGTTGGCGCACCGTCGGTGAACATCGAGACCATGCCCACCGCCGTCTGGCCTGCAGGATCCGTGACCTCATAGGTGAAAGTATCATGCTTGATCAGATTGCCGTTGGGATTGACAGTCAGCGTCTTGTCCGGGTTCAGCGTCACGATGGCGCCGTTGGGCAGCGTGACCGAACCGCCGGGCAACACGCTCTGACCGTTGATCTGAGTGATGTCCAGATCGGCGGCCGTGTAGGTGTCGCTGAAGTCGTTGGCCAGCGGGGTGATGATCACTGAGGTGTTCGGCGTGGTAAACACTTCATCCTCGAACGCCGCCAGCACGCTCTGGAAGCTGTCCTCGCGCACGATCAGCCAGGAATCGTAGGCCGCGTCGCCCGTATCGGCGATCCCGATCTTGATGTCGGTGGCAACGCCAATCTGCAGGTTGATATTGACCGACATGGTGATGGTGTAACCGTCCATCTGCGTCGGCTCGGTGGTGCGGCTGACATAGAGCGAGCGGTTGGCCGACTCGAAGACACCATCGGTCGGATCATGTGTCGAGTTCGGGTCGTTTGCGTCGTTGCCGCTCGCAGGGTTGAATGTCCCTGCAGCGTTGATCGTATCAATGCCGATCTGCTGGCCATCAGTTGTCAGCGCGTAGTTGACGCCATTGATCCAGATGCCGACCGAGTCGTTGAAACCGGCATAGACATACTCGTTGTATTCATCTGAACCGAAGACGAACTGCAGGGTCAGGATACCGGTCGTCGAGGTAATGTTCGCTTCGAGGAACGTGTTGTCAAAGGTCGAAATACCGTCTTCGAGCGAGTTGAAGTCCGGATCGTTGTCAGTTGCGCCGGGCGCCGTGATATCGGTGCCGAAACCAGGGCTCTGTGTCGTACCGACAATACCGTTGGCATTGCCGGTCGAGAAGATGACGCCTGAATCAAAGCCGAGGAATGCGGAACCGCTACCGTCCAGCGCGCCGGAGAACGTGGCTGCCTGCGATGCTCCGCCGGTATAGCTGGCCGAGTTGATGATGACTCCGGCACCGAAGATGGTATTGGCCAGTGTCATTGCCTGGTTTGACGGCGGAACAACGATTTCGGACTGAACCAGTTCCAGCAGACCTGCATATTCATTGATCGCAATCTGCTCCGCCTGAATCTCGCCAGACGAAACCTCCAGATCCCAGTCACCACCAAGCGAGGCATGGCCCGTAAGGTCGTTCGACGCGGCCACATCCGCGCCCGTTGCCGTTGCAAGGGCCTCAATTGCTGCGGCACCTTCTACGCCGGCACCGAAATCACAGCCATAAATCAGAAAATCCGCATTTTCCGACAATGCATCCCCGATAGAAGACAAGGCATCAGCATATTGGCCTTCAATTCTTCCCTGGTCGACAAAACTTGAACCAAGCTGGAACTCTCCGTCAGAACCATGCGATATGATGTGTATGGCATCAACGCCTGAACGGCCCTGAAGCACCGAAGCCATGAAGGCAATACCATCAACACCGGGCTCAACAATATAAATCTCGAATGCCGGATCAATACCATCAACAATCTGCTGAAAGTCAGCGACATTGGCATCAACGAAAACAATCTCAACCGCATCCGTATCTGCGGGAGCAACCATCAAAGCATCCGGTACGATTGCGGCTGACGAACCCGTTGCAGGGGCTACGTTGGCAACTGAAAGATCAGCGAGTTCAGCCTGCTCGACCTCAACAACTGCGAGGTCGATCTGCGTCCATTCATCGTTAACGCCTTGTTCACCATAAACCGAGTTTTCACCGCTGACGGCATCAAAAACGATTGCCTGGCCAGCCGATACATCCTCGTTGAGTGTAATGGTTATCGCATCTTGCCCTTCGTTGTTACCGGCAGGAAGTGTTATGGTGACCTGCGAACCTGCAGACAGGTCCAGCGTAGGTACCATTGCAAATTCTTCAATACTTTCATTGTCTTGTGAAACAACAAATAGCTCAAACTGTAACGCGGATATCATACTACTCTCCCATGGCACGCTGCAACACTATGTGCCGATAGGATGGAGTGAATCGCATTTGGGTTAATTAACCAGAAATTTTTACTATCCGTATCGTGAGGATTAGCGGTTTGCGCCCTTGGCCTTTCGCACCAGCCGACCAGCAGCGATTGCCGATGGCAATGCAACCTGGTGGTAGGCAGCTGTGGTGTCTGGCCTAATCCGGCTGAGAGGGTCCTTGTCAGGCCATTGTCTGACCAGTGCACGCAACCTCTTCACATCAACCAGACCGCTGGTATCAGCATCGTCATCAATCGCGCTCAGTTCATCTGCAACCATATCCAGATCCGCACTCATACGAATATGCCAATCTATGGCCTGGCTCCCTGATGCCTTGTTATTCAGGACGACTTCAGGAAGCTTGCCATGCATTATTTGCCGGATAAGTCCTCGACCATGACCTTTATGTCGGAAGGCTTCTTCATCAAGTCCAAAGCACCACTGCGTCAAACGAAGATCAGCAAGAGGATCACGCATGTCAATCCGATGGAGCGTCTTGAACCCCATCATGATATCCGCCTGCTCCATCACCATGGCAGATGCCATAAGCTCCTGACGTATTTCCTTGCCAAACGGGCCCGATGTGAAGAAATTCCAGTTATATTTATCCATACGATCTTGCATGTTCATCCGGGCAAAAGCATCGCGGTCCATCGCACTGTAGAGGGCCCACAATGGCCAGCTTGGAAAGCCTTCACGTGCCCACCGCAAAAACTTCACACTGTTTTGTGGAAGCGCAGGCAGAAATAATTTATTGTAAATCACCCAGGCAAGTTCTCTTGGTTTGCGTCCTTCACGAAAAAGCTCTGAGCACAGTTTCCGCAGTCTGCCTTTCCGCAACAAATCGAGATAGATGCCCTCCCCTGACCACGACAAGGTTGCATTGCCCATCGAACCATCCAGCAACACATCATGGCCTGCCGCACTGGCTCTCTCATGGATGTCATGTATCCAGAAGAAGTTCATCGTGTTTCTGGGCGCGACCCCGGCAACGTCAATAAAATCATCCAGCAGATGAAACATCCCGAGCCCTTCAGACTTGACGAATTGGGGTTTCAAACGCGGGTGCATATCCGCAATAGCTTTTACAAATGGTGTTTCATCACCGTAAGCTCCGCGCGAGCAGCGTCCATCCCAACTATCCATTGGAACCGAAGTATAGGTTGTCAATGTATGCTCAGCTGGCAAATGATCGAGCGCGGTCACTGCAACGGATGAGCTATCCAGTCCACCGGTGATTAAACTTGCAGGGTTCTTTGATCCTCGTAGACAGTTGATCGTAGCAGCAGCCAGCAATTCCTTGCCCTGTTCCACAAGTTGCATGGGATCATCTGGTTTGATTGCAGGCACATCTTGCAAGTTCCAATAGCGCGATTGTGATGATCGCTCAGCCGTCACCGTCATCACATGTGCAGGCATTATCCTGGACACATCCTTGTAGAAACTGCGCTCACCATCATGAAACAACTGCACAAGCTGATCGGCTACTTTCTGCATGTCCGCTTGCCGGGGCACGCCAGACACACCAAACAAGGCTTTAGGTGCAGTTGCAACAACGATGCGTTCTGACGTTTCGTGAAATGAAAGACCGTACTTGCCGAGGTGATCGCGAATAGCGAAAAGTGTATTAGCCATCTGGTCCCAGACAAGAAACACAAACGGCCCTGCAAGATACCGTGGCGTTTCTTTCTGCCACTTTTCCCAGCCCAACATGACCAGCTCGCCATCGGTCAAGGTTTTACGGTTCGGCACACCAAGCATGGCTTCAAGTTCTGCACGATTGTCCAGCCGCCCATCAAAAACCATCGCAAATCGACCATCTCCCCCACGCACGGGGCCAGCATCAACGTCATGAATTTTTGTACGTGAACAATGCGCATAAACCAGTGCACAAGGTCCGGTCTCGATCTTGTGCTGGCGGTCAGGACCATACACCCTCAAACCTTGCACAAGTCGCTCAACCTCGAGTGCATCGGTGTTATTTCGGTGTTTCCAGAATATGGCGCCGATACCGCTCATTTTCGTTTTCCAACTGAGCTATTGTGTAGGGAATTAAGCTTACCGTCCTTCAATTCCAGCAACTGATCCACCCACTCAACCGACGACAGGCGATGAGTGACCACGATAATTGTGGTTTCCGGTAGCAACGATTGGATATTGTCGATCACTGCCTTCTCATCATCAACATTCAGCGCGCTTGTCGCCTCGTCCAGCACCAGCAGTCGCGGCCTAGCATAAAGTGCTCGCGCCAATGCAATGCGCTGACGTTGTCCACGCGACAACCGCTGCCCACGATCCCCCAAGCGCTCATCAAGCCCTCCTGGCAACGCTTCAATAATTTCACGCGCACCAGCCTGGGCAAGTGCTGCCCAAACAACTTCATCTGAAATAATACCAGAACGATATTTGGCAACATTGTCTCGAACTGACTCGTTGCTCACCTGAGCATCTTGCACCACATAGGCAACAGAACCACGCCATGAAAGCCTTGTAGCATCATTCAAGGTACAACCATCAATCATAACAGCCCCACTTGTGGGCGTGACCAGGCCCGAAAGAATATCCAGTAGTGTTGTCTTGCCAGCACCAGAGAGACCAACAAGCCCAAGCGATGTGCCAGCCTTCAACTCGAAATCAATGCCGGACAAGATATCTGCCTTGCCTTGGGGATATCTGTAGCTCACATTTTCCAGGCAAAGCCTGTTCGTAAAGGCCGGTGCAGGCATTGATGCCTGATCATAGGCGGGCTCTCGCTCCAGAGCGGCCCGTTCAATTGTTTCCGAAATCCTGACCCAGGCAGGTAGGACCGTAAAGACATCTCGCACGCCATTTTGCAAGGCTCGGGCTGCAGGAAACAGTCGTGCAAATATGATAGCAACAGCAACAGGACCAACCTGCATGACAGAGACTTGGCTCACAGCGAAATACACCAATCCAACCAACAGCAAAGCACCAGCAACCTCGTGCGAGAATGCAGCCAATGCGCCAAGTTTTCCACGTGCCAAACCAGCTTCACGATACTCATCAGCCAGATTTGAAAACCGCTTTTCAGCTTCACCACCAGATGACATAGCCTTGAGCAGTTTGATGTCCACCAATTGCGTGCCAAGACTGGCAAACATTTCCTCAATTGCACCAACCACTCGTCTTGATAGTTTGTGATGGCGGATATCAAGAAAGATAATGGGGATCGCAACAATGCCTGCCAGAAGCAATATAATACCTGACATTACAGGCTCTATGGAAAGTGCGATCAGCAAACTGATGAAGGCTGCAACCCCCGCCGATACCAGTCTCAACATGGCGTTCAGTCCATAGGCGGCATGTTCTGCCTGCAGGGACAAGGCATGATTAAGGCGGGCACTGTCTTGCATCGCCAGATGCAACCAGTTGGCTTGCGTAATCGCTGTGTAAATACTCATGCGCAAATGATGTAGATAATTTGTTTGCAGTCGAACCGAGGCCAGAACTTGCAACAAGCCAACACACGCCCGCACCAGCATCAATCCAAGAAAAATCAGCAATACATTGGAAAAACTTGTAGAAAGTCCCACAACGCCCAGGACATGTCGGACACCTTCAACAACCGCTCCCGAGCTCGCACCAGAGTCGACTACTCCGGACAATGCCAGCAGCGGTATCACCATCAATAATCCGAGACCTTCCAGAAAAGACCTCACCAACATTAGCACTGCAGTGGTGCCTACCAGCGCAGGCCTGACCTGCCAGATCGATTGCAGAAAGGTCTTGATCGCTTGAGCACTGCTCATGTACGCGCGTCCCCTAGCTCGCTGAACGGCCCAGTTTATCCGGTATTATGATTGCTGCGATAGCTGTAGCGCCGCGAAATTCTGCTGTGTTTGTAACGACATTCCAAACGTCAGTAAACAGGCGAGCAGGACAACAAATACAATTTCACATCCCTCGTTAAAGACTCTTTTAGGCCTCTGAGAGTACCTTATACGTTCCGCATCTGCGCTTATTGGCGCATTTTCGGCAAGTTTGACCCTTGGAGAGATGGGTAGTTAGTATGAGTATTATGTGTTGGGCACGGCGCATTGCGTCTGTTTTATCTATTGGTGACCTGTCATGAATATTATTGATGGGGACGGCAATAATAACACTCTCGTTGGGACAGCTGGTGACGACCTAATCAACGGTTACGATGGTGATGACACTATCAATGCTGGCGACGGCAATGACTGGATTGATGGCGGAAGCGGCGACGATACAATCGACGCTGGTGATGGCGACGATACCGTCATCTATGATGCCAATGATACTTCCGTTACGGGTGGCGCAGGCAACGACGTGCTCGTTTTCTCCAATGGAGATGTATATTCTTTCGACACCTCATTGCTCGCGGGCATGGGTTTTGAGTTTGCCGGCGACAGATACACTGACGGCACGGACGATGTTATCGACATACTGGACGCAAATTTTCTTTATCTCGAAGAGCGTCGCTATCATGCTGATGGCACCTACACCCGCACAGTTTTTGATGCCTTGAATGTCGAAACCTGGTCTGAATGGATCAGGGTCTATGATGCCTCTGGCGTTCTGGTTTCTGAAAATTTTGTTCAAGACGGCACAGGTGGTGGCGGTGGCAGCAACACAGCACCAGAAGATTATGCCAGCGTTACAGAAGACCTGGTTCTAATCGTAACAGGCAACCTGTTCGATGACGATCTCGTCAACAACCCTACAGGCATATACGAACTCACCGAAATTGCTGGGGTAGTGATACCGACTGGTACAGTACAACCCGGCGCACCTGTCATCATTAGCGGTACATTCGGAACGTTGCACATATGGTCTGACGGTGAATACGAATACTATTTGAACAACAGCCAGGTTCAGTCACTCTCAACCGACGATATTGTTCCAGATTCCTTTGCCTACGAGTTCACCGAGGACGGTCAAACACTCAACACCGATTTCATCGTTGAAATCGTCGGCACCAATGATGCACCCGTTGCAACAAACAATACCGCGTACGTTCAAAAGGATATCGTTCTTTCAGATACCGGCAACGTGATCACGGATGACGACGGTTCAGGCGTTGATAGCGATATCGACAACCTCCAGCTGGGCATCACAGAGGTCAATGGCAATGCCTTGAACCCTGGTAGTGCAACGCTGATTGCAGGCCTCTATGGCGACTTGTTGATCGATGGGAATACTGGCGACTACACCTACACCCTGGCAACTTCGGGTCCAGGCTTCATCACCGTGCAGGCCCTGGATTTTGGCGAAACATTGATTGATGCATTCACCTATACATTGAGTGATGGCAGTGAATTTGTGTTGGCAAATCTGGATATTACGGTTGAAGGCTCTTCGGTCAGCGTCCAGGCATTCGGTGATGTCAACACAACCACAGAAGATGAGGTAACACCTGTAACCGGTTCCGTACTTGCAAATGACGCAGGTATTGGCCTTTTCGTTTCAAATGTGAACTCCACATCAGTCGCATCTTCAGGTGACACAATTGTTGTTGGCGCATATGGAACCCTCACGATTGATGCAACGGGGGCCTATTCCTATGTGGTCGACCCCGCTTCTGCTCCTGCTCAGGCGTTGAAGGACGGCGAGAGCCTCACCGATGTTTTCACCTACACTGCTGAGAATGGATTCAATTCTGAAAATGCCAACCTTTCCATCAGCATAACCGGTGTTAACGACGCCGCTGTTGTCAGCGGTGACGACACGGCACAAGTAACCGAGGACTTGGGCAATCCGCCTACCGACCTTGGTGTTATTTCGGTGTTTGACGCGGACACAGGCGAGTCCACTTTCCAGGCAGGTGATTATGTCGGTGTATACGGTACAGTCGCCTTGACCGGTGCTGGTGCTTATACCTACACATTGGACAATTCCAGTTTGCTTGTGCAATCGCTCGGAGAAGGCATTATCGCAACTGACACAGTTGCGATCCAGACATTCGACGGAACAACACATAATATCGTTGTCGATATTACAGGTGTAAATGATGCCGCAACATTCAGTGGCGATGATCAAGGCTCGGTAACAGAAGAAGATGATCCTCTTACTCTGATTGATTCCGGTATATTAATCGTGAGTGATGTTGACACTGGTGAAGCCGTCTTCAACGCCAGCACGCAACCAGGTGCCTATGGGTCCTTCACAATTGATGCTGCTGGTAACTGGACCTATTCGGCTGACAATACCCAAACCGCCATACAGGAACTTGGCGGCTCATCAACATTGACCGAAACCTTCACCGTTTCATCGATAGACAACACAACCCACAACATAACTGTGACTATCAATGGCACCAATGACGCAGCTGTTATAGGTGGGACTGATACGGGAAGCGTCACAGAAGAAGATGACCCCACGACATTGACGGCAACTGGCCTTCTGACCATTACCGACATTGATCTCAATGAAGCCATATTCAGCGCCAACACAATCGCGGGCACTTATGGCTCCCTAACTATCGATACTGCTGGTAACTGGTCTTACACCGCGGACAACACACAGTCCGCCATCCAGTCACTTGGGCTGGGCTCAAGCCTCGTCGACACAATCACAATCCAGGGGATTGACGGCACGACACACGATATTGCCATCACTATCAATGGCACCAATGACGCCGCTGTGATTGCAGGTGACGATCAGGGCAGTGTGACAGAAGACGCCACAACGCCAACGATCACTGA
>JBAUGO010000026.1:0-3522 GCA_049679775.1 Anderseniella sp. | reverse complement strand
CTTGCGAGTTCATGGCAATGCCACCCGCTATGTGATTGAGGTATTCACCAAAACAGATTTGCGTAAGGAGCTGTTCAAGCTCACCAAGACGGTCTTCGGTCTTGAGTTGGTCATGCCATCTGGCCATGGTTCTGAGGGTTTCAGCATATGTTGCCAGCCAGGCAATGCCGTGGACACAATGCTGTTCGCTTTCTATGGCTTTGGAGGAAATTCTACCATTTTGTGTGACGAGATCAGCAACGTTCCTGCGTGCCATTGAAAATATCGTGTCAACTTCCGCAACAGCCAGGTGAAGTTTCTTGCCAAGGTCTGTCAAGACGGGGGAGGCTCTACGGATATCTTCGGCCAGGCTCATTGGAATTTCCTCAATTGTCACGGCTTGTAAATTTCACACGATATGATGGTGCACAGTATAGTTGGAAAATGCTGCGGTGCAATATGGTCAGGCACTGCGATTTCGGGTCGCCAGCATGACAGCACCCGCACATACCAACATGCCTGCGATCTGGATTGGCAGCATCTTTTCGTCAAACATGAGCCATGCAATGACTGTGGTGACGCCGGGTACAAGATAGAACAAGGTCGTAACACGAGATATTTCACCGTGGCGGATCATGATATAGAGCATGGAGATAGCGCCAATCGACAAGACCAGCACGAGCCAGACCATGGCGATGATGACGTCCTGGTTCCAGGTGATCTGATAACTTTCGGTGAAAAATGCCCAAATGCCCGTGACGATGGCTGCTCCTGTGAATTGCCAGGCATTTCCGGTGCGCAAGTCCACTTTGGCCATGAATTTTTTCTGATAGAGAGAGCCGAAGGTGATCGACAGCATGGCCAGCATGTTGGCAATTACTGTCACCGGGGTGATGCCTGAAGCATCAATTGTGAACTTTGGCCATACCACCATGGCAACCCCGATGAGTCCGATCAACAGCCCGGCCCAATGGCGCATGGTGATGCGTTCTGAAAGCAATAGTCCTGCAAAAATGGCCGTTGCCAGAGGTTGCAAGCCAACAATAAGCGCGGATACGCCAGCTGGCATGCCTTTCCAGATGGACCAGAATACGAAGCCCAGATATCCACCATGCATCAATGCGCCAGCAATCAGGCAATGTATGACCATACGTCGGTCAGGCCATTTTGCTTTCATCACAACACCGGCCACTATCAGTAATCCTGCAACAATCGCAAACCTGATGGACAGGAAGCTCAACGGCTCAGCATAGGGAGCAGACAAGCGCGATCCAATGAAACCGGTGGCCCAAAGAAGCACAAAAACCACAGGAACAAAGCCAAGCCATACCGGAATTGCAGAGCTTTCATCCGTTGAGGCTCGTGATTTTAATAAATTCATTTCGCTGTCACCCTTGTCTTACGAATGACGTATTCCATTTATCAATAGGAACATCAAAGAAATTCACACGCATGAGAGGTATGCGCAAAATGTTTGACCCACAAAAACTCATTGAACAGTTTCTAGGCACAACGACTGGTCCTGGTGATCAAGGCAACCCTCCGCAAACCCGTACTGCAAGCAGTCCGCTGGATGCACTACCTGAAAGCTTGAAAGGTTTTGGCGGTGGCGTGGCTGCTGGTGGACTGGCAGGCATACTGCTGGGTACCAAAAGCGGACGCAAGATGGCTGGAAAGGCAGTGAAACTGGGCGGCCTCGCTGTCTTGGGTGGCCTTGCCTACAAGGCATATAATGACTGGCAGGCAACCAAAGGTGGTAATTCCACAGTGAGCCAGCACGATGCTGCTGCATCTGCGGGGATGAAAAATATCACACCTGCACCAGCAGGAACGCCCTTTCTGCCGGCACCGGAAAAAGAACGCGCTGCACTTGGTGTCAAAATCATTCAGGCTATGATCGCGGCTGCGAAAGCAGACGGACATATTGATGCGCAGGAACAGCAACGCATATTCGGCAAACTTGATGAGGCGGGCCTCGGTATGGAAGAGAAGGCTTTCCTTATGGATGAGCTTCGCAAGCCCCTGGATATTGATGCAATAGTCGCGCTGGCTGACAATGTTGAGCAAGCGGTTGAGATTTATGCCGCCTCATGTCTGGCGATTGACCCGGACGACGCTGCCGAACAGGCCTATCTTGCCATGCTTTCAGCACGCCTGAAGCTCGCGCCTGAGCTCAAGGCGGGCATTGAAGCTGAAGTGCAAAAAGCTACACTCTGACTATTGCCCAATTGCTTCCAGCACGTCTTCAAAGGTACGCAATCCGGTGCGTGGCGAATTGACGAGAACTGCCATGTTGCCGGGAAGGTGTTTGTTCTGGCGCATTTGCATGTGGCCTTTGGGAATGTCATTCCAGTCATAGACCTCAGACATGCATGGGTCTATTCGGCGGTTGATCACCAGGCGGTTGGCCTGGCTTGCCTGCATGAGGTTGGCAAAGTGTGAGCCTTGCACACGCTTTTGATGCATCCAGACATAACGTGCATCCATGGTGAGGTTGTAGCCGGTTGTGCCGGCACAGAAAACGATCATGCCACCTCGTTTGCATATCAGCGTCGAGACAGGAAAAGTTGCTTCGCCGGGGTGTTCAAACACCATGTCGACATTATTTCCCTTGCCGGTAATGTCCCATATGGCCTTGCCAAACTCGCGCGCAGATTTGGCCCATGTATTGTATTCCGGTGTGTTGACTGTTGGCAGGGCACCCCAGCAATCAAATTTCTTGCGGTTGATCACACCTTTTGCACCAAGGCCCAGCACAAAGTCTGTCTTGTCGTCCTCGGAAATGACGCCAATGGCGTTTGCGCCTGCGGTTGCAATCAATTGCACGGCCATGGAGCCCAAGCCGCCTGATGCGCCCCAGACAAGGACGTTTTGACCGGGCTTGAGAGTATGGGGACGGTGGCCAAAAAGCATGCGATAGGCAGTCGCAAGTGTCAGGGTATAGCAAGCGGCTTCTTCCCAGGTCAGATGGGCAGGGCGCGGCATGAGCTGGCGGGCTTGTACACGGCAAAACTGGGCGAACGAGCCGTCTGGCGTTTCATAACCCCAAATGCGCTGCGATGTTGAGAACATCGGGTCGCCACCATTACATTCTTCATCGTCGCCATCGTCCTGGTTACAATGGATGACAACTTCATCACCAACCTTCCAGCGAGTGACCTTGCGTCCAACGGCCCAGACGATGCCAGACGCATCCGAGCCTGCAACATGATAGGGTTGCTTGTGGACATCCATCGGCGATAGGGGAATGCCCAAGGCTGCCCAGACACCATTGTAGTTGACGCCTGCGGCCATCACGAGAACCAGAACTTCGTCTGAATCAATCTCCCAGGTTGGGATAACCTCGACCTGCATGGCGGTATTGGGTTCGCCATGGCGCTCCTTGCGGATTGTCCAGGCATACATTTGTTTTGGCACGTGTCCGAGTGGGGGAATTTCCCCAATCTCATACAAATCCTTGCAAATTGCTGTTGAATTTGCTGGGGCTACGGCCTGTTCCTGGATCGCAGATTTTCCCATTTTTTACTCCTGCATTTGATGTGC
>JBAUGO010000025.1:0-6224 GCA_049679775.1 Anderseniella sp. | reverse complement strand
CTGCCGTCTTGTTGAGTGCGTCAAGCAGCTCGACCCGCGTCATGCCAATGTCAATACCGACTGCCTTGCAGGAACCATAGAGCCGGTCCATATGCTCATCGTAGAAGGCCCACTTGCCATCATAGAGGCGCATGCCTTCCCACATGCCATCGCCCAGCATGAAGCCCGCATCATACACTGATACCTTGGCTTCATCGCGATGAACCAAGTCTCCGTTGACCCAGATCCGTATATCCTTGTTGCGGACATCTTCTTCTGTGGCGTGGGTATGTGTGCCGTGGCTGGTTTCGTTCATTTGCTTGTCCTGAATGCCTATTTGCGGCACACATTAGATGATGGCAAACGCAACGCAAGAGCTCGACACACATATTAACCGGTTACACTCCAACGGGCGGCTTCGGGTATGGTCGCTCATCATTACCTTTTTTGGTGATGCTGTGGCGTTGCGAGGTGGGCGCGTTGGACTTGCCGCCTTGCAGGACGCAATGGCTTTGCTCAATATTGAGCAAGGTGCTGTGCGCACAGCCATGTCACGGCTTGCGCAAGATGGTTGGGTGGCACGCGAACGCAAAGGTCGCCTGAGCTTTTACTCATTAACCCCACAAGGCCGCTTTGCCTTTGACGAAGCCACACGACGAATTTACTCACCAGGCCCACCAGATTGGGACGGTGACTGGACAATTGCCATTTCAGGCGGTGACAATACAACAGAGATCAGCTCGCGAGGCTTTATTCATTTAAGTGGTCCTGCCTGGATCAAACCGGGGCACGAGTCTGAATTTGCACCGGTTGATGTCTTGATTATACGCGGACACAGCAGTGACTTTCCACCTGCGCTGACTTCCCTGTGGCAGCTTGATGGACTGGATGCGGCATACAGATCATTTTGTCACAACTGGCAGGATTTCAGGACTTCCTCGCTGACACCAGCCCAGGCGCTAACCGCTAGAACCTTACTTGTTCATGACTGGCGGCGCATTGTGTTGCGTGATCCAGATCTGCCATATGCTCTGATGCGCAACGACTGGCCAGGTAAAACCGCGCTGGAGTTGATGCGACGGATTTACACCGGACTAGCATCTCAAAGCGAGGCATGGCTTGATGCGGCAGGCCTGCCTCAACCAACAGAACCACGCAAACTGGCCTCAAGACTTATTACGTTACAAACTATTGCCAAAAAGTAGTTTTTTTGTTACGCTTTAAAAATCACGGAGAGGTATCATGTACTCACAAGGATTGATTGGCGCAGACAGCACCTCGCAAGAGACGCCAGAATTTCTGGCAGCATTTCAGGCACGTATTGATGCTGAAGAAAAGATTGAACCCAACGATCCGATGCCGGAAGGGTATCGTCGCACACTCGTTCGGATGATCGGGCAACATGCTCACTCCGAGATTGTAGGCATGTTACCAGAAGGCAACTGGATTACCCGCGCGCCAACACTTAGGCGCAAGATTGCCCTTCTTGCCAAGGTTCAGGATGAAGGCGGCCACGGACTTTACCTGTATTCGGCTGCCGAAACCCTTGGTGTCAGCCGAGAACAGATGACCGAAGAGTTGCTGGCTGGAAAGGCAAAGTATTCCTCGATCTTCAACTATCCAACGCCAACATGGGCAGACATTGGTGCCATTGGCTGGCTTGTTGACGGTGCCGCCATCATGAACCAGATCCCCTTGTGTCGAGCATCGTACGGGCCATATGCGCGTGCAATGATCCGTGTGTGCAAGGAAGAAAGCTTTCATCAGCGCCAGGGCTACGAAATCATGATGACACTGGCACGGGGCACGCAAGCCCAGAAGAAGATGGCGCAGGAAGCTCTGAACCGCTGGTGGTGGCCATCGCTCATGATGTTTGGTCCTCATGACACAGATAGCCAACATGGCGATCAATCCATGGCCTGGAAGATCAAGCGCTTTACCAATGATGAGCTGCGCCAGAAATTTGTGGACGCAACAGTTCCGCAGGCGGAATTCATTGGTCTGACCATGCCGGACCCGCAGCTCAATTGGAATGAAGAGCGCGGTTCATATGATTTTGGCCCCATCGACTGGGATGAGTTCTGGCGCGTTGTAAAAGGTGGCGGACGGATGAACCGCGACCGCATCACGGCTCGAAAAAAGGCATGGGATGATGGGGCATGGGTGCGTGAGGCAGCGCTTGCACATGCGCAAAAACGCCAGGCTCGAAAGGTTGCAGCAGAATGACCAGTACCACACCACTTTGGGAAGTTTTCATTCGCCCGCGTAATGGACTGCACCACAAGCATGTGGGCTCATTGCATGCTGCGGATGCGCAACTGGCAATCCAGTCTGCACGTGATGTTTATACACGTCGCGGGGAAGGCAATTCAATCTGGGTTGTTCCCTCGATGGAGATCACCGCATCGGATCCAAACTCGGCCGGTGAACTGTTCGACCCTGCTGACGACAAGGTTTACCGGCATCCGACATTTTATGACATTCCTGATGATGTGGGCCACATGTGATGTCTACAAACATCAACTTGTTCCATGCACTTTTGCAAATTGCCGATGACCATCTGATCCTGGGTCACAGGGTCAGCGAGTGGACGGGGCATGCTCCCATGCTGGAAGAAGACCTCGGACTTGCCAATCTCGCGCTGGACCTGCTGGGACAGGCTCGCGCACTTTATGCCTATGCAGCAGAAGTTGAAGGTGAAGGCCGCGACGAGGACAAGCTGGCGTTCTTGAGGCTCGAGAACGAATACCAGAACTGCCTGCTGGTTGAACGGCCCAATGGTGACTTTGCCCACACTGTTTTACGACAGCTTTATTTCGCCTCCTTCATGCATCCGTTCTGGCAATGGGTCAGCACCAATTCAATCGATGAAACGCTTAAAGGCATTGCTGGCAAGTCAGAAAAGGAAATGGCCTATCATGTCCGGCACTGTGGTGAATGGGTGATCCGACTGGGAGATGGCACAGAAGAAAGCATCGCGCGCATGAGAACCGCTGTTGGCGCACTACACCATTATACAGACGAGCTGTTTCAGGGCTCTGCGGTCCTTTCTTCGTGTGCCGAAAAGAACCTTTTGCCAGCCACTGAAAGTATGCGCCAGGCCTGGACTGCAACAATCAGCAATATTTTCAGCCAGGCCATGCTGGACATACCAGAGGTTGTTCATCCCCAAATTGGTGGTAGACAAGGTGAGCACGGCGAAGAGATGGGTCATTTACTGGTTGAATTGCAATATATGCAACGCACCTATCCGAACATGACGTGGTAATGGTTTTATCTGCAAAAACACCCTCCCTTGATCAGGCACGTGCCTGGATGGCTGCTGCAAGTGTGCCTGATCCAGAAGTGCCCTGTGTCACAGTGGCTGAGCTTGGTATTCTGCGCGAAGTGACCATGGAGGATGGCGTTGCGGTTGCGCATGTCACACCAACTTATTCAGGTTGTCCGGCTGTTCTGGCCATAGAGTTGGCCGTGGAAGCAGCTTTGCTGGATGCGGGTTTTGAGGCTCGCACAAACCGCGTCATGTCGCCCGCCTGGACAACCGACTGGATCACACCAGAAGGCCGTGACAAGCTTCGCGCCTATGGCATTGCACCACCCGTAAAGGGCAGCAACTCAAAGCTGGCACTGTTTGGTGAAACAATTGTTGCTTGCCCGCGCTGTGGTTCATCGGACACGCACAAGGTGTCCGAATTTGGTTCAACGGCTTGCAAAGCACATTATAGCTGCAGGGCGTGCGCTGAACCTTTTGATTATTTCAAATGCATATGAGGTTGTAATGGATGAGTTTCACCAGTTGACCATCGCCGCCATAAGACCTCAAACAGCTTTCGCCAAAGTGGTCCGGTTTGAATTGCCTGAGGAGCTTAAAGAAGCTTTCACGTTCAAGCCTGGCCAGTACCTGACGGTGCAGGCAATGTTGAATGGTGAGAAGGTCCGGCGATCCTACTCTATTTGCTGCACACCTGATGAAGGTCTTGAGATTGGCGTCAAGCATCAGCCTGGGGGTGTGTTCTCCAGCTTCGTTCAGACACTGAAACCAGGCGATACATTGGAGGTGATGGCACCAAAGGGCCGCTTTGTTGCAGACATCGGTGGCAACCATACCTATTTGCTGATCGCGGCCGGTTCCGGCATCACACCTGTTTTGTCTATCGTCAAATCGGTGCTGAAAAGTGAACCTTCCAGCACTGTCACACTGGTTTACAGCAACCGCAGTTTTGATAGCGTGATGTTTCGAGAGGAATTGAACGACATCAAAGACACTCACATGACACGGCTGAACCTGCTTCACGTCATGACCGAGGAAGGCCAGGACGTCGATGTCTTGTCCGGTCGTATTGATGCTGAAAAGCTGTCTGAAATGGCTCATCGTAGACTAATTGATCCTGCGGCCAGTGATGCGGTTTATCTGTGTGGGCCAGCACCCATGATCAAGGACTTGCGCAAGGGCCTGACAGAGATGGGTGTGGGGGCTGACAAAATCAGGTTTGAGATATTCACCCCAACGCCATATGGCCAGAAATCTGGAGACCATCCCCGTACCAGAGCGAAAGTGGCCGGTGCTGAGGTGGAAATCATCCTTGATGGTGCACGCAAGAAACTGCGTGTCGATCCAGCAGTTGAAACAGTGCTTGACGCAGCCAAGGGGGTCGGTGTGGACATCCCCTACTCATGTGCTGGTGGCATGTGCTGTACATGCCGATGCAAGGTCCTGGAAGGATCAGCCAGCATGGATGAAAACTGGTCACTGGAGCCATGGGAGCTTGAGGCTGGATACATACTGGCGTGTCAGGCCAGACCTGAAACAGAAAAGCTCGTGCTGGATTTTGACGCACACTAACCCAGGCGATCATCCATTGGCACGTAACCTCTCAAAATAGGGTGGGGTCTGGTTCATTGGTGTCTTGTGCATTGTACTCATCTTGTGCACGTATATCGCGGCAACTGCGATGTTCGCAGTGGACTATTTCTACTGTTCCTGAAGGGTGAACTTATGAGCGATAACGGTGACTTGTTGTGGCAGGAAACGGATGGCGTTGGCATTGTTACATTGAACCGGCCGCAAGCGCGTAATGCGCTGACTTTTGCCATGTATGAAGGCATCCGCGAGGTCTGTGAACGTGTCACAAATGGTTCCGGTTTACGCGCCATTATCATCACGGGCAGTGGCGACAAGGCATTTGCGGCGGGGACGGACATTGCCGCGTTTCGCGATTTTTCCAAACCACAAGACGCGCTTGATTATGAAGCTCGCGTTGACAAGGTGCTTGCAGCACTTGAGGCCGTGCCTGTGCCGACAATCGCCGCGATTTCAGGCGCTTGCACAGGCGGTGGCGCTGCAATTGCGGCCACATGCGACCTTCGGCTTGGTACGCATGACATGAAGTTTGGCTTTCCCATTGCCCGCACCCTTGGCAATTGTCTGTCGAATAACAATATTGCTCGCCTGTCCGCCATGCTGGGCGCTCACAGGGTCAAGGAGATCATCTTTACGTCCCGCCTGATCGAGGCCGAGGAAGCGTTGAAACTTGGCCTTGTCAGTGAGCTTCATGACAGCAAGGACCATGTATTGGCGGCTGCACTGGCGCTTGCAGAAAAGCTCAAAGGCCATGCGCCGCTTACCATGCGTGCCACCAAGGAGGCGCTGCGCAGGTTGCGTGTTGGGCAAGGCAATGATGATCATGATCTGATTGTCGAGTGCTATATGTCGGATGACTTTCGCGAAGGAATGGAAGCCTTTCTTGCCAAGCGCAAGCCTGACTGGAAGGGCAAGTAATGCCTGCAGCCAACACAGGTCCTCTCAAGGGCATGAAAGTCATTGAACTTTCTCATATCATGGCAGGCCCCGTTGCAGGTCTCATGCTGGCAGACATGGGTGCAGATGTCATCAAGGTTGAACGGCCCAACGGCGATGATACGCGCCGGTTCCTGCCCCCTGACATCAATGGTGAATCAGCAGCCTTCATGATGATGAACCGCAACAAGCGAGGTATAAAACTTGACCTCAAATCACCCGCAGGCAAGGTAGCGCTGATCAGATTGGTTGAGCAGGCTGATTGCCTGATCGAAAACTACCGCCATGACACAATGGAAAAGCTTGGACTTGGCTATGACGTGCTCAAAAAGATCAATCCGGGCCTGATTTATTGCGAGATATCAGGGTTTGGCCGCACTGGCCCATACAAGGAACGAGGCGGCTTTGATCTGATTGCGCAAGGCATGTCCGGCCTCATGTCCATTAC
>JBAUGO010000024.1:0-11484 GCA_049679775.1 Anderseniella sp. | reverse complement strand
GTTTTTAAGAACCAGGTCGAACCAACTCTGAGCCACCTTCATAGTTTACTCAAAGTTGATGAAGCGATGATTGCCGAGGATATAGAGCGTGTTTCAGGATACTCGCCATCTCAAATGCCAACCAGTGTCACGAATTCTCAAGTTTCGGCATTTCATTCTCAGTTAGAGCGGATTTCAGCCGAACTGGCGAAGATAAGCGGTGTGCTCAACAAGCCCGAAATTGTTTCCTCCTACCTCCTCGCCTTCTTCGCTGACCGCCTGAAAGTCTACCTGCGCGATGCTGGTGCCCGGCATGACCTGATCGATGCGGTGTTTGCGCTTGGCAATCAGGATGACCTGTTGATGATCGTGAAACGTGTCGAGGCGCTGTCCGACTTCCTCGCTACTGATGATGGGCAGAACCTGCTGGCAGGCGTCAAGCGCGCGTCCAACATTCTCAAGATCGAGGAAAAGAAGGACGGCCGCGAGTTTACAGGTGCACCTGAGGTGGCGCAGCTTGTGAAGGGTGAGGAAAAAGCACTGCACCGCGCCATTTCACAAACAGAGGCCAATGCCAGAAAGTCCGCCGAGGCAGAAGACTTTACCGCCGCGATGAGCCATATCGCCAAACTGCGCGGGCCGGTTGATGATTTCTTCGAGAAAGTGCAGGTCAACGACCCCAATCCGTCCTACCGCGAAAACCGCCTGAAACTGTTGAACCGGATCAGGGAGGCCACATTGGCGGTGGCGGACTTCTCAAAGATTGAGGGTTAGTTCACCTTGGCAGCATAATTCTCCACATGCGCCATATCCACATCTTGAATTTTGCACTGCAATATGGCCTTAACACCCTTGTAGATTTTCCACCATATGGAATCAGGGCAGGGCATTCATATGAACACCTCTTTCGGTAAGCTGGTTTATCGCTTTGGCGATGGCGAAGCAGATGGCAACGCATCCGACAAGAAATTGCTGGGAGGCAAGGGCGCAAACCTTGCAGAAATGTGCGGTCTGGGTGTGCCGGTGCCACCAGGTTTCACGATTACGACTGACGTCTGCACTGCGTTTTATGACAATGGCCGCAGTTATCCGGACAGGTTGACGACAGCTGTATCAGATGCCGTGGCCTGGGTTGGTGGCAAGGTGGGCGCAGGCTTTGGCGACAAGGCCAATCCGCTGCTGGTATCGGTGCGCTCTGGTGCACGTGTGTCCATGCCTGGCATGATGGATACGGTTTTGAACCTTGGTCTCAACGATGAAACGGTGGAAGGTCTGGCAGCGCGATCAGGTGACAGGCGTTTCGCCTATGACAGCTATCGCCGCTTTATCCAGATGTATTCTGACGTTGTGCTTGGTCTGGACCACGATGCCTTTGAAGATATTCTCGGCGAGTACAAGGATGAAAAGGGCTATAATCTTGACACGGACCTGAACGCTGATGACTGGGCACACCTGATCTCGCAGTTCAAGGATCTGGTTGAGGAAGAGCTTGAGCACCCTTTCCCGCAGGACGTGAACGAGCAGCTATGGGGTGCCATTGGGGCTGTGTTTGACTCATGGCAGTCTGCGCGCGCCATAACCTATCGCAAACTGAACGAAATTCCCGATGGTTGGGGAACGGCTGTCAACGTGCAGGCCATGGTGTTTGGCAATATGGGCGATACCTCGGCAACAGGTGTTGCCTTCACTCGCAACCCGTCAACCGGCGTGAAAGAGCTTTACGGCGAGTTTCTTGTCAACGCGCAAGGTGAAGATGTGGTGGCTGGTATCCGTACCCCTCAAAACATAACCGAGAAGGCACGCATTGATGCTGGCATGTCGGACCCGTCACTGGAAGACCTGATGCCGGAGACGTTTGCCGAGCTGACAGCGATTTTTGACAGGCTCGAAGCGCATTACCGCGACATGCAGGATCTGGAGTTCACCATTCAGGATGGCAAGCTGTGGATGTTGCAAACCAGATCTGGCAAGCGCACGGCGCAGGCCGCGCTCAAGATTGCTGCAGACATGGCCGAAGAAGGCCTGATCAGCAAGGAGCAAGCTGTGGCGCGCATTGAGCCTTCATCGCTGGATCAGTTGCTGCACCCGACGCTGGATCCAAAAGCCAAACGCGACATTATTGCGTCCGGCTTGCCGGCCTCGCCTGGAGCTGCCTGTGGTGAGGTTGTGTTTGACAGTGACGAGGCAGAAGAGGCCAGGGCGCAAGGTCGCCGGGTCATTCTGGTGCGCGTTGAAACCAGCCCGGAAGACATCCACGGCATGCACGCAGCCGAAGGCATACTGACCACACGCGGTGGCATGACCTCGCATGCAGCCGTAGTTGCCCGCGGCATGGGCAAGCCATGCGTATCGGGTGCAGGCTCGATTTACGTCAATTACGATGAGCAGAAGTTCACTGTCATGGGGCAAACCGTTCACGCAGGCGACGTGATCACCATTGATGGCGCAAATGGCCAGGTGATGCGCGGCGAAATTCCAACCATCAAGCCTGAATTGTCGGGTGACTTTGCCAAGATCATGCACTGGGCAGACGAGGTTCGCCACCTTGGTGTCAGAGCAAATGCCGACACGCCAACCGATGCCCGCATGGCCAGGGATTTTGGTGCAGAAGGCATCGGGCTTTGCCGTACCGAGCACATGTTCTTTGAAAGCGAACGCATTGCCGCCGTACGCGAGATGATTGTGTCGGACAATGAAGCACAAAGGCGCAAGGCACTTGCCAAGCTGTTGCCGATGCAGCGCGCTGACTTTGTTGAGCTGTTTGAAATCATGGCAGGTTTGCCGGTAACCATCC
The DNA here is from genome assembly GCA_049679775.1 of Anderseniella sp. Classification (GTDB taxonomy): domain Bacteria; phylum Pseudomonadota; class Alphaproteobacteria; order Rhizobiales; family Aestuariivirgaceae; genus Anderseniella. Next base: position 8,711 of record JBAUGO010000024.1, on the reverse strand, counting down.
GCTTGCTTGATCCGCCGCTGCACGAGTTTTTGCCGCATGGCGAGGAAGAAATCATCGAAGTTGCCGGCAATATGGATCTGGACGTGGAAGTGTTACGGGCCCGCGTGGCTGAGTTGAGTGAATTCAACCCGATGCTTGGCCATCGTGGCTGCAGGCTTGCTATAAGCTACCCCGAAATTGCCGAGATGCAGGCCCGCGCCATCTTTGAAGCCGTGGTGGAAGCCACCAGAAAGACCGGCAAGGCGCCAATCCCCGAGGTAATGATACCGCTGATCACAGGTCGGCCCGAATATGACATGGTAGCCGGGGTGATATCGAAAACTCACGCTGATGTGGAGCAGGCTACGGGGCAGAAGATCGCCTATTTGTGCGGCACAATGATAGAATTGCCACGTGCGTGTCTGCAGGCTGCTGAAATTGCCGTAGCGGCCGAATTTTTCTCGTTTGGCACCAATGACCTGACGCAGACGGCGTTTGGTATCAGTCGTGATGATTCAGCGCGCTTCATGAACGATTATGTCTCCAAGGGAATTATGGAGCGTGATCCATTTGTGTCGATTGACGTGGCAGGTGTAGGCGAACTGGTGAAAATCGCTGTAGAGCGAGGTCGTTCCGTGCGCCCCAATATCAAACTTGGCATTTGCGGAGAGCACGGTGGCGATCCGGCAAGCGTGCATTTTTGTCATGAGGCGGGGCTTGATTATGTCTCTTGTTCACCATTCCGGGTGCCAATTGCCAAACTTGCAGCAGCTCAAGCTGCCATCAAGGAGACCTGATTATGCGGACTTTTGCTGACCATTTCAGGTTTGCGAGGACTTCCGGCTCTGAAAGCGCATATTGGTAAACAGGAGATAAAGTGCCCGGCAAACTTGCTTGCTTGGTTAACTTATGATAAACGCCGTTGAATTATTGTGGGGTGACAGTAGTATAACGGACCTTGCAGGGAAGGGCCCGCCTTTTTGAATACAATTGACCGACATAGACACATGCGCGCGCGCCATGATGCTCGATTGAAGGAAGCTGATAATTCTATCGGGCTTTCGGAGATTGCATCTTTTGCGCTTGCAGGCTTTGCTCTTGTTGGGTCAATCGCTTTCGCTGGCCATTATATGTCCAAGGCAACTGCATCAAACGCCCCGTATGCTGAGGCGGAAAGTCAGACCGTTTATCCCGTAACGACTGTGTCGGCTAAAGGCTCTCTTCTGGATGAACCGACACGCGATGATCTGCGCGTCGTTCCAGGTGAGGCTGCAGTTGTGGTCGTTGCAAGCTATGGCAAGTCTGATTTCGTAACCGAAGAGATCGTTGTGGAAGCCCCGGCGATCAAGGCGCAACCTGCTGAGCTGCTTAAATCCAAACCGGAACAGAAACTTCTATTGGCGTCATTGCCAGCCTCTCCGTCCATTTCCAAGATCGAAAAAGGCTTTCGCCTGAAGCGTACGGAAAAGAAGGAAGTCCTTGAAAAGCGTGATCAGCGGCTGGCTGAAAAAGATTGCCTGGCGCGGGCAATTTATTTTGAGGCGCGTTCCGAACCGGAAGCCGGGCAGATTGCCGTTGCCAACGTGATCATGAATCGGGTGAAATCGAAATCGTATCCAAACACGATATGTGGTGTTGTCTATGATGGTGCACACAGGTTGAATTCCTGTCAGTTCTCGTTTACGTGCGATGGCAAGCCGGACAATCCCACGAGTGCTACTCACTGGGCCAAGGCCAAGCGCCTTGCCGATAATGCAATGGCAGGTGATTCATCTGTTCGAGTGGTTTCAACAGCCACGCATTACCATGCTGATTATGTCAATCCGCGCTGGTCAGGTGCCATGAAGCGGTTGATCAAGATCGGGCGCCATATTTTCTATCACGATAGCTGACAATCCACTGATTACAGACTTGATGTATATGATACCTCGCAAGCACTTGCGGGGTTTTTTGTTATATGCACGATATGGACTTAGGCAATCTCAGCTATCTGGAGAAAAAAGATGACGACATGGACCTGGATGAACGGGCAATGGCATGACACACCACCTATGGTTGCCAGCCCGATGACGCATGCCATGTGGCTTGGATCATGTGTGTTTGATGGTGCACGGGCATTTGAGGGAACAGCACCTGATCTTGCACAGCACTGCCAGCGCGTCATCAATTCTGCCCGGACATTTGGCCTCAAGCCCATGTACGACGCACACAAAATTGAGACACTGGCGCGTGAAGGCATCGCCAAGTTCGGGCCTGATGCTGAATTGTATATTCGTCCGATGTACTGGGCGGATGATGGTTTTGTCGATGTAGACCCAGAGACAACCCAGTTTGCCCTGTCGGTTTATGATGCACCTATGCCAGAGCCCAAGGGTTTTTCAGTGACTTGTTCCCCGTTTCGCCGACCTTCGGTTGAATATGCACCAACCGATGCAAAAGCGGCATGTCATTATCCAAACTCTGCCAGGGCCATGCGTGAGGCGCGTGCGCGCGGGTTTGATAATGCAGTCATGCTTGACCCGCTATCGAATGTATCTGAATTGGCGACAGCCAACATCTGGTTTGCGCGCGATGGCGAGGTTTTCACACCTGTACCCAATGGTACCTTCCTGAACGGGATCACACGACAACGCATCATCACCCTGCTTACCGAAGATGGCATGAAGGTGCATGAAGGGTCTTTCAAGTGGAAGGATTTTTGTGAAGCAGACGAGGTGTTTTCAACCGGCAACTGGGCAAAGGTTGCCCCGATTACACGCGTTGAAGATCGCGATCTGCAACCTGGCCCGGTATATGCGCGGGCACGTGAATTGTACTGGAACTATTCCCACACCGTTGGAAAGCTTTAGCCCGCAAGCCTATAGCCTCAATTGCGAAAACTTTTTCATAAAGGCAGCACCGGCCTTTTCTGCTGGTAGGGGTTTGAGCTTTTTCAATTCCTCAACCGTTGCCACGTCAAGACCACGTGGCCTGCCAAAGAAACGTGCAGCTTCAGCATCAGAAAATCCGGCCAGTACCGTCGCCTCAAAAAATGCTGACGCCTTGTCGGCACGCTTTATCTGGGCTTCGATTTCGTCAGGCAAATGAGCCGGCAAACCGAAACGGACGTGCACTGCCTCCATCAATCGGCCTTCAAAACTCTTGTAGTCATATCCAAGCGCTGCCTTGAAGGGAGAGATCATGTCTCCGATCACATATTCAGACGCATCATGCAGCAATGCAGCAAGACGCCAACGCTGCTCAATTGTGGGATAAAAACGTATCATCAATTGTTCAACCAGCACGCAATGCTGGGCGACGGAAAAAGCATGCGCGCCATGTGTTTGCCCATTCCAGCGGGCAACACGGGCAAGACCGTGAGCAATATCTTCAATCTCGACATCAAGTGGAGATGGTTCAAGCAGATCAAGCCTGCGCCCTGACAGCATGCGCTGCCAGGCGCGGGGAGCCTGCGGTGGGTTTGGTGCCTTGGCCATGGGCTATCTGGTCAGCTTCTTGACCGGTTCGTGCCGATAGCAGTCAACGAGGTGGTCATTGACCATGCCGACGGCCTGCATGAAGGCATAGACGATGGTGGGACCGACAAAGCGGAACCCGCGTTTCTTCAGGTCTTTAGATATTTTTTCTGCAAGAGGTGTTGCCGCGGGCACTTCATCCAGGTGCTTGAAGGTGTTGACCAGAGGTACACCGTCCATGAAATCCCATAGATAATTTGAAAAACCTTGTGCCTGTTCTATCTCCAGATAGCTGCGCGCATTGGTGATGGAAGCGTCAATCTTCAACCTGTTGCGGACAATCCCCGCATCCTGCATCAAAGAGGCTTTCTTGACGTCGTCATAGCGGGCCATCTTGCTGGCATCAAAGCCGTCAAATGCAACCCTGAAGTTCTCACGTTTGCGCAAGATCGAAATCCAGGACAAGCCTGCCTGAAAACCGTCCAGTTGCAGTTTTTCAAACAGTGCGCGGCTATCATATTCGGGAACGCCCCAGTCTGTGTCGTGGTAGGCGACATAGTCTTGTGCCGTGCCGCACCAGCCACAACGATGCAAGCCGTCCTCATGCTCGATCAGTGAGTGTTCCCAGCCCATCTAGTCCTCGTCTTCTGCTGTCGTTTCAGGGTCTTTCCAGGTTGCCCAGGATGGCTTGTGCATGGTGATGCCTCGCCCGTCAACTGACAGCATGTTTTGAGCCTTTGCAGCCCGGTCAAGGCGAATGACAGCAAGACCTCTGTTACCTAGAGCAGCAAGTACGCTGCCGGCTGTTTTTTCGCCACCCGTGATTTTTGTCGAGGCTGCTGGCAGGATGGTGTCACACTCAATGGCGAGTATGCGCGAGCGGGCAGTGCCCCTGTGCTGCATGCGTGACACGACTTCCTGGCCTATGTAACAGCCCTTTTTGAAATCCACTGAACCAAACTGATCATAATTGGCCTCATGAGGGAAAAGTTGACCGGCTCCAATTTCTGCTGCGTCGGCAATTCCAAGAGTGTACCTGTGGCTGGCGTAGGCGGTGACGGGCAAACCACCCAACTCGGAAATTTCTTTCGCAGGAGCAATGACACGATATCCCAGATCCGGATTGCGTGGGTCCTGAAACATGTAACCGCCAGGGATTTCCGGCTCGGCCACATCTCCCCATACGGCTGCAACCGCAAACTCATCAACGCGTTTGATGGTCAGGGCCCGGCGCAAACGATACATCGAGAGCTTTTGGACAAGATTGTCCACATCGAATTTCTGGCAATCAATCAGAACGCCACCCTCAATCGCCAGGACAAAGAAATCGAATAAAATCTTGCCTTGCGGGGTTAACAGGCCGGTGTGGGCCGCCTGACCTGGTATCAGGTCAGCCACATTTGCCGTAACCAGATCCTGCAGAAAGGCAAGCGTCTGATCTCCCTTGATCTCGATAAGCCTGCGATCACTTAGATATGAGATAAAAACGGTCATGCTTCTGCTTCTCTTGCTTGCCTGTTGCGTCAGATTTACGTAAGCCTGTCCTCATATTCAAGCTGACATTGACCCAACAGGGTCTATCACATTCAGGAGAGCCATCACATGGGTGCAACATTCAGAGCAATCCAGATCAACAAGGTTGATGACAAACAGACGGTTGAGCTGACCTCGCTGTCCGATACAGACCTCATGGACGGTGATGTAACGGTGGATATCAGCCATTCAACCGTCAACTACAAGGACGGTCTGGCTCTGACAGGCAAAGCCCCTATCATCCGCAAGTTCCCCCTCATTCCAGGCATTGACTTTGCTGGTACAGTGGCAAGCTCGGATAACCCTGATTACAAGGCAGGCGACAAGGTGATCCTCAACGGCTGGGGTGTTGGCGAAGGTCATTCAGGTGGCTTTGCCGAGCGCGCCCGGGTCAAGGCAGACTGGTTGGTCAAGATGCCGGAAGGCATGGATGCCGCCCACGCCATGGCCATTGGCACGGCTGGTTATACCTCGATGTTATGTGTCATGGCGCTGGAAGATGCTGGCCTGACCCCTGATGCCGGTGAAGTGCTGGTGACAGGTGCCAATGGCGGTGTTGGCTCGGTTGCGATTGCCATTTTGTCAAAGCTTGGTTACTCGGTCACCGCATCAACCGGCAGAACGTCTGAAGAAGCCTTCCTGAAGGGGTTGGGCGCGACAAGCATTGTGGACCGTGAAGAATTCAACTCACCTGCCAAGCCATTGGCAAAGTCGCGTTGGGCAGGATGTATTGATGCAGTCGGGTCAACAACCCTGGCGAATGTGCTGTCACAGATGAATTACGGTGGTGTGGTTGCTGCGTGTGGTTTGGCGCAAGGGGCAGATCTGCCGACATCGGTGATGCCGTTCATCCTGCGTGGTGTGAAGCTGATCGGTGTGGATTCAGTTATGTGTCCAAAACCGCGGCGTGAGAAGGCCTGGGCCAGACTGGCCAGCGACCTTGACATGTCCAAGCTCGATGCGCTGACCACCCATATCAAGCTTGAAGATGTGATTGCCACAGGCAGCGAGCTGATTGCTGGCAAGGTACGCGGGCGGGTTGTTGTTGATATCGCCTGATCTGTTTGACGAGTGCAGAAGTTGGGCTACTGAATAGTCCGCCCGACTGTAAATTCACCGTTGCGAATGCGCTGCGACAGGCGGTCTGCCATGACGGCTACCGGCTCTTCGCCATAGCTGGCAATCATGTCTGACAAGGCAGCAAAAATTGCTGCCGTTGCAATGCAGTCCGGATGCAAGCCGTCATAGACGGCTTCTTCCCAGGCATCGAGAATATAGCGAAGCGCTGCCTGGCGACTGCGCTGGGCTTCTTCTCCGTTTTCTTCATCGGGCAAACGTAAATCCGGTGACTGCTTCACCTTGTTATCCTGTTGTTTCTTTTATATCCCACCCGGCAGCCTTTTGCCCCTGATCGACCAGAGCATTGCGTGCTGCTTCTGAAATCTACATTAGCATGCAGAAATGTTCGCACACGTGGATACTTGTCAAAAGGTTAATGCGCAAATTTTGGCAGAAAATGCCAGGCTCCATAGATGCCCTTGATGGTTTTGCGCCGGGCTAAGCTACTGCCAATATGAATGCCTGAGAGCTCTGGAAGTCCAGGTAACCAGTCAACCTTGGGAGAGGTTTGCGAGAGTTCTCTTGATAAGGACGCTGGTGCCTTGTGTCATGGTCAGGGCTTCAAGATCATCAGGACCGGCCCACATCACATCTGAAGCATCGCTTGCTGCTATCGCCTCGCCTGAAACCCAATGCGCCAGAAATACCGATACGATGTAGTGAAATTCAATATGACCGTCGACATTGCGGTGGATGATGTCAATGCAATCAAGCAATTTATCAAGCCGTGCGGTAATTCCGGTCTCCTCGTGCAATTCACGCAGCGCCGCAACACGTAGAGGTTCACCGCTTTCAATATGCCCACCGGGCAGGCTCCACATACCAAACCCCGCCTTTTTTGCGCGCTTGGCCAGCAACACTTTACCGTTTCGAACGGTCAGGACGCTCACTCCAGGCAGGGGTTTTACGATTGCGATTGTCATGCGATGATGGTGTCCATGTGTGGTCTTTACAGCATTCGCAAATCGCCCGATGAGGTCAAGTCAATGTTCGGCTATGGCGAACAGGAAGACTTCCCGCCGCGCGAACATGTAGCGCCTGGCCAGCCAATAGCAATCGTGCGTGGCGAGGCAAGCGAGCGTCATTTTGCTCTGGTGCGCTGGGGCTTTGTTCCATCCTGGAGCAAGGAAATGAAGCCAGGCAAACCGTTGATCAATGCGCGTAGTGAAACGGTTTATGAAAAACCCTCGTTTCGCCATGCCATACGGCGCAGGCGGTGCCTCATTCCTGCAGATGGGTATTATGAATGGAAAGGCGATGTGCCAGGTGCTCGCCAGCCTTTTCACATCACAAGGCCTGATGATGGTTTGTTCGCATTTGGTGGTATCTGGGAGCATTGGACATCGCCTGATGGGTCCGAGCTGGAAAGTGCTGCCATTCTGACAACTTCGTCCAATGCAATGATAGCAAGGATCCATATCAGGCAGCCGGTAGTGATCAGGCCTGAGCACTTTGACCAGTGGCTTGATCACTCCAGACCTGATGGCAAGCAGGTGGAGCACCTTATGCATCCGTTGGAGGATGAGTATTTCATGGCACTGGAAACCACCATGCCCAGAGCATCGAGCAAGTCAAAACAACCTGAGCGCAAACAGTCTGTAAAGCCGGATGACCAGCTCAAGCTAATCTGACGGGTCGATTAATTTTCGAGCCATGCATAACCGTGGTTCAACTTCATAACCGAGTTTTTCATAAAATGATTTCACGGCCTGATTTTCTGCGCGCACCAGCAGATTGAGCTTCCAGACGCCGTGTTGATGCAACCATCCCTCGGCCGCTCGCATGGTCGCACTGCCAAGGCCCTTGCGCTGATAATCTGGATGAGACGCCACATAATACACAATGCCGCGATGGCCATCATGACCAACCATGACAGATGCAATAACGGTTGTGTCGTCCAGCGCAACGAGCACATCAGAGGCAGGCCCTGATCGTGCAAACGCGATATCCTTTGCCGGGTCGTTCCAGGGCCGTACCAGATCGCACAATCTCCACAAGGTGATCAGGCTGGAAACCTCACCATCCTGCACGGGTTTGAATTCAAGGCTTGCCATTACAGTACCTTGCCCGGGTTCATGATGTTGTTGGGGTCCAGCATAGCCTTGATGGAGCGCATCATGCTGATCTCAACAGGCTGTTTGGTCGCTGCCAGTTCATCGCGCTTCAAGGTGCCGATGCCGTGTTCTGCACTAATGGAGCCGCCCAGTTCCCGCACAATCGCGTGCACCTGTGCGTTTACATCAGACCACCTGGACAGGAATTCCTTTGTGTCGGCACCTGAAGGCTGTGTGATGTTGAAGTGAATATTGCCATCGCCAATATGGCCGAACGGAACAGGACGACAGCCCGGTATCATCTCCAGAACCTTTTGCGTGGCACGCTCAAGAAAGATCGGCACCAGCGAAACCGGTACCGAGATGTCATGCTTGATTGAACCACCTTCGAGCTTTTGTACTTCCGACATGGCTTCTCGAATATGCCAAAGATCGCTGGCGGCCTTCAAACTTGAAGCAAGTGTTGCATCCTCGATTAGCCCTTCTTCAAAGGCAGCCTCAAGAACGCGAGCGGCAATTTTGTCCATGTCACCTGCTACACCAAAGCCAGCCAGCTCAAACAGCACATACC
>JBAUGO010000023.1:0-2545 GCA_049679775.1 Anderseniella sp. | reverse complement strand
AAGCAGCGTTACCCGAAGGCTGTTATCAGTAATTTCGACGGAGATGCTGCCACGCTGACAGAGATGGATGCCCTGGTTGCATACCTGCAAATGCTCGGAACATTGGTGGACTTCAAGTCCTTTGATGCAAATTCGCAAGCCAATCAGCGCTAGGAGGTATTCAGCATGGATTACAACACTTTCCGACATCTGGCTGACAGCTGGGGGCTCATGTACCTGTTCGCCTTGTTTGTGGGCATTGCGATCTTCACCTTTCGCCCAGGATCCAAAGAAATTGCAGATGAAATTGCCGAGAATATTCTGAAAGAGGACAACTGAGATGGCCAGCAATGAAATTGATGAAGTTTCCGGTGTTGAAACAACCGGCCATGAATGGGACGGCATAAAGGAACTGAACAACCCTCTACCGCTTTGGTGGTTATGGACATTTTATGCCTGTATCGTTTTCTCGATTGGCTATGTCATTTACTATCCCGCCATCCCTCTTGTGGAGGGCTCAACCATGGGAATATCAGGCGAAACCAACAGGTCATTGTTACACGCCGAACTCAAGCTTGTGGAAACAGCCAAGGCAGGCATGCTGGGACGCATTGAAACAACGTCTCTTGAAGAAATCGACAAGAGTGATGACTTGCGCCGCTTTGCCATTTCAGGTGGTTCATCACTGTACAAGGTGAATTGTTCCCAGTGCCATGGCTCTGGCGCTCAAGGTGCTGCCGGTTATCCCAATCTCAACGATGATGACTGGATTTGGGGTGGCGACCTGCAGGCCATCTACACCACCATCAAGCATGGTGTACGCAATCAGGATGATGCAGACGCACGAGCTTCTGAAATGCCCGTGTTTGGAGATGGAGTCCTAAATCAACAACAGATTGCAAACGTCTCGCAATATGTCATGCAATTGTCTGGTCAAGATCATGAGGCAACCGCCGCACGCGCAGGCGGTGAACTGTTTGCCGAAAACTGTGCTGCGTGCCACGGCGAAGCAGGCAAAGGCGGTCGTGAATTCGGAGCACCCAATCTGGCAGATCAATTGTGGCTCTATGGTGGGACTGCCCGACAGGTTGCCGAGCAGATTTCGCGTCCAAAACATGGTGTGATGCCAGCCTGGGGATTGAAGTTGAATGAAGCTCAAATCAGGCAATTGACAGTTTATGTCCATAGCCTTGGTGGTGGTGAGCAGGCAAAAGCAGAGTGACCCAAGATCGCGACTTGAGGACTTGTTAAAAGGTATGGACTGAAATGGCATCGGATACGACCAAGGTCGAGACTTTTGACGCGCAAGCAGTCAATGCCAAGCACAATCGCGAGCTTTACGCAGCCCGCCAGAAAATACATCCGAAACGAGCGAACGGATCATTTCGTTCGTTCAAGTGGCTCATTATGCTGGTGACGCTGGGCATATATTATATCACTCCCTGGTTGCGCTGGGATCGTGGGCCATTTGCACCGGATCAAGCTGTTTTGATCGATATGGCCAATCGCCGTTTCTATTTTTTCTTCATTGATATCTGGTCGCACGAATTTTTCTTTGTGGCTGGCTTGTTGGTGATGGCGGGCATAGGCCTTTTCCTTGTCACCTCAACAGTTGGTCGTGCCTGGTGTGGCTATACCTGCCCGCAAACAGTGTGGGTAGATCTGTTCCTGGTTGTGGAGCGGTTCTTTGAAGGCGACCGTAATGCCCGCATAAAGCTCGACAAGGAGCCATGGTCTTCCTCCAAACTGATAAAGCGTGGTCTGAAACATGCCGTCTGGATTGTACTCGCAATTGCCACGGGTGGTGCCTGGATTTTCTATTTTGCTGACGCACCAACACTCCTGAAAGACTTCATCACTGGCCAGGCCGCTTTCGTGGCCTATGCCACCGTAGCAGTGCTGACCGCAACGACTTATGTTTTTGGTGGACTGATGCGTGAGCAGGTTTGCACTTACATGTGTCCGTGGCCACGCATTCAGGCTGCCATGCTTGATGAACATTCGCTCACCGTCACATATAATGACTGGCGCGGAGAGCCGCGCACAAAGCATGCCAAAAAAGCTGCAAATGAGGGGCAAACCGCAGGAGACTGTGTGGATTGCAATGCTTGCGTTGCTGTTTGCCCGATGGGTATCGACATAAGGGATGGCCAGCAACTTGAGTGTATCACATGCGCCTTGTGCATTGATGCTTGTGATGGCGTCATGGAGAAACTGGGTCGGGACAAAGGCCTGATCTCCTACTCCACATTATCAGCCTATAATTACAATATGGCACAATCCACTGGCACAATTGGCGAAATTGACCCTGCCCGCGTACGCCAGGACGGAAAACTGGCTGCCGTCTTCAAGCATTTCCATTGGGGTGAAATAGTTCGACCCCGCACACTGATTTACGCCACCATCTATGGCGTGATTGGTCTGGGGCTACTTGCTGCACTTTTCATGCGCATTCCACTGGATATAAACGTTACACATGATCGCAATCCGCTCTTTGTACAATTGAGCGATGGTTCCATTCGAAACGGTTATGAGGTCAGGATCCTGAATATGCGGACTACTCCAC
>JBAUGO010000022.1:0-3535 GCA_049679775.1 Anderseniella sp. | reverse complement strand
CTGGAAGGGTCGGGTGAAATCGTCGGCAGCAGCGAGGTTTCGGTCGACATACTCTGTGCCAAGTGTTGACCTTCGCTTTGCAAGGCCTTTCTCGAATAGTGTCTTTTCCATTGAGCTCTCCTCTTTCATGCAGGGTAAATGAGTGTTTCGATGCCAAACGGTTCGTCAAGGCGGGCATTCAGCAGTTTGCTGGCAGATGGTTTTCTCCCACCGCAAGACGCATACTTGGCAGCGATCTCACTTCCCGTCATCAGACGGTCAGCACCGCCGCGAGCAAGTGCAACGGTTTCGACGAAATGGCGCCCATCCCGTAATGTTACAGTGACGGTATCGGGAGCAAGCGGGCTCATGTCGCCGGCACCGGCGGGAAGTTCATAGGGATCAAAATCGATCCTGGCCATCAGGGCACGCACATCGGGCCGTTGCAATGAATCTGGGTTGAATGCAGCAACCCCCACATCACCATCAATCAGTGCGACCGCCACGCAATAACTGGCGGAAAATCTAGCCTCATGGGCACTGTAAGGATTGGTGTATCCGGCAACCTGGTAATAGGGTTCGGGCATCCTCACGCAAATCTTTGTGACATCGCTTGCATTGAAATGTTCTCGTGCAGCAATGATCGTGGCTGCCTCGATGGGGCGGATGGTGTAGCCACAACTGGGGGACGGTTTCACGAATGGCGGGTAGCTGTTAATCGAAGGTAAGTCATTGCTGCGTACAGCCTGCCAACCATGTGATGCGGCTGTTCCAAATACGCCCGCGAACCCGAATGGTCCGTCTGCTATCTGAGCTGTAGCACTAAATCCCACCCGCGCCAGCAGAGCGGCCTCCACCCCCGTGCGCGCGGCAAGGCCTGCATGCAGCGCCTTGGCATCGGTGCCGAACTGTGCCTTGAGTCCGGCTGACTGGGTCATTGCCAGCGAGACAGCTGTTACTGCCTGATCCGGATCGAGACCCAATAGGCGTGCCGCCGCCATTGCAGCACCGGGCCTGCCCAGTGTCGATGTGGAATGCCAGCCTGCCATGTAGTGGCCGTAGCCAACTACTTTACCAAGCGTCAGGATGGTCTCGTAACCGGCAATATAGGCAGACAACAGTTCCCCCAAAGAAATGCCATCATGCTCGCTCGCCAATGACATAAGTACCGGCACCAGCACGGCACTTGGATGGGTTGAGGCAACCTCTTCATAGTCGTCAAAGTCAATGGCGTGAGCTGCCACACCCAGCTTCAAAGCTGTCGTGGACAGTCCGTCCTCGCCGCTGGCTGCCAGCATGGCTTCAAGCCTCGCCGCTTGTTCGCTGGTCTTGCCAGCAATGATGCAACCAGCAGTGTCAAGGAGCGCATGGCGGGCCAGTTCTAGTGCATTGTCATCAAATCTACGGGAAAGCAGGTCCCGGGTCATCCAGGCAAGGGTCGACTCATTTCCCATCCACTGCTTGCCTCATCCATTGCTGGAGCTTTTCTACCGAGTGCTCGGAGTTTACACCGCAATTTGGATCCAGAACCAGTGGGCCAGGCCGGTAGCCCTTATTGTTCAACCCGCGCTGCACAGACTCAACAAGGTGGATGTCTTCTTCCACCGTTGTTGCCCTGTCTTGCACGGCAAGGCGGCGCACTACTTCATCGTCAACACCGTCAACTGTGAACCAACCGCGCCATACAGTGCATTTGTTATGACCGTTTGGACGCCAGTGATAGGTATTCAATATATTGCCGGGATAGACCTGAAACGAAATCATCGGCCACAGGAACCATGATGAATATTCACCTGCATGTTCGTTACCGTTTAGGTCAATCGGGTAACTCATCCTGTCGAGATTTTGGCATTCGGTTGTATGACGCAGGCAATATCCCTGTGGCTGGATATCGTATGTTTCGGGCTTGACCACGCCAGTTGCAAATGTCGGGTGATTGAGCGTGCAATGATAACATTCGGAATAATTCTCAACCGAGACTTTCCAGTTGCAAGCTTCAGGAATCTCAACCCATTCAAGCGGTTTGAGCTTGTCAATGTGAGGCACGAACGCCCGCAACTCTTCTTCAACGCCGGGATACCAGTCGCGCATGGGACTGGCATTGGGATCGAGATTGACGAACACAAAGCCACAGAAGACCTCTGTGCTCACACGGGTCAGACAAATGTCTGACTTGTCAAACCCCGGCACCACCTTAATGTTGGGTCCGGAGCGCAGGTGTCCGTCAAGCTCATAGGCCCATGCATGGTAGGGACATACGACCACCTTGCAATTGCCAGTGCCTGACACAAGCTCGTGCGCGCGATGCTGACAGACGTTGTAAAATGAGCGGATTACTCCATCGCGGCCATGAATACAAAACAGGTTCTGCCCTGCAATTTCAAAGGCAAAATAGTCGCCCGGGTTTGCGACTTGCGACACATGGCCAGCAAACTGCCAAGTATTGCTAAGCACTCCGTCAAGTTCCTGCTGGAAGACTGCCGGGTCTGTATAGTAGCGCGCTTCAAGCGAGCGAACCGGCCTGATCGGGTGGCTCATGATCTGGTCTTCTCCTCATCCCAGTACATGCCGTGGAGATGTCGGCGCTTGTGAAAGTCTCCGACACGTTCAACTATTTCACTGCTGGCGGATGCGATAACAAAAGACAACAGCGTTTCCAGTAACGCTATAGTGGAAACTGATGACGGAAAAAACTGTGGGGTGTCAACTGACACAACAAAACCGAACTCGGAGCCTGTGATAATCGGCGATGCCGGGCTGTCGGAAATACCCAGCACTGTAACGCCCTGCTCGCGCGCAAGATGCACAGCTTGCACCACCTCGCTCCGGTAAGGCTTGCAGGTCATCGCAATCAGCACATCCCGCTTGTCAGCACGCGCCAGATCATCCAGTGCCGTCGAGCCTGGTTTGGGTATGGCGATAAACTGCTCCATGCCGGTTGAGGCCAGATAGGCGAAATTCTGCGCATTTGAATTGTTGACGCCAACACCTAGCACAAACACCTGCCTCGAAGCCCAGATTGCCTTCGCCGCGGCATGTAGTTGAACGTCGTCGATGCCAGCAAAGGTTTCTTCGATGTTACGAAGGGTGGAATTTACCATGTCCGCATAGAGTCGACCCAGTTTGCCCGACTGGCTGATGGATTGCAGCCAACGCGCACGATCGGGAAAGCTTGCTGTTCCTCGGCGTATTTCATCGCGAAACGGCTCCCGGAAATCATCATAGCCATCAAACCCCAGTACCCGCGCCATACGCACGAACGTGTTTGGCTTTACCTCTGCAGCGGATGCAATTTCACGGATGGAGCTTACGCCCACTTCATTGGGGTTTTCCAGTACAAAGGCTGCCGCCTTGCGAAGTTCCGGCGTCAGGTTCCGCAATTCATCGGTCAGTCTTTGAAGGACATCCGGAGAGGCGCTCTGCTCGCTTGATGGTACAGAAATTTCATTCATGATTGACGAGTGTACATTTGTACGATAGCAATTGTCCAGAACAAACATTTGTACCGGAGCTTCCAAAATGGTGCCGTCTCATGCGCGTGTGGTGATAGTTGGAG
>JBAUGO010000021.1:0-6621 GCA_049679775.1 Anderseniella sp. | reverse complement strand
ACATGACCTGCTTGGTCCAGAACCCCTGATCGCCCATCATGTCGCCGTGATCCGATACATAGACAACCACAGTGTTCTCAGCCTGACCGCTTGCCTCCAGCGCCTTAAGGATGCGCCCCACGCAGGCATCCATGAAACTAGTCAACCCGTAGTAGGCCGCCTTGGCTTCGCGCATTTTGGGTTCGTCAAAATAGCGATCATAGTCGAAAAACCCTGCCACGTTCTTTAGCTCGCTATGCTCGGGAGGCAACCGCTCAGGGTAGCCCACCGGAAGGTCCATCCGGGCGGGGTCGTACATGGCGTAAAAATCTTCGGGACAGGTCAGCGGGTAGTGCGGGCTTACGAGCGAGACAAATGCGGCCCATGGGTCCTGCGACCCCGCCTTTGCGCAGAGCCAATGTTCTGTCGCCTCGGTGATCTGGCGATCATATTCAGTGTAGGTACTGGTGCCGGGGCCCACATCCGCTGCCAGTTCTGCGGCAGCGTCATAGGGGGGCAAAGTTTCGCGCAACAGCCCAACCGGCCAGCCGATACCCCCGACCACATGCATGGGAAGGATTTCCTTTGAGAACCCGTTATCGTCGTCGCCCGAGCGAAAATGCAGCTTGCCGATGGACACAACCTCCAGGCCCGCATCCCGTAAATGGCGCATCCAACTGCGTGTCTTGCCGTCATAAGGTGACGCACTGTCCCAATTGCGAATTTTGTGAACATAATCACCCGTCGCAATCGCAGCGCGCGTTGGCACACACATTGGCGACGGTGTGTAGGCGTTAGTAAAATGCGCGCCGCGCGCGGCGAGTGCATCCAGATTGGGGGTTTTGACGAGAGGATGCCCGGCACATCCCATCGCGTCTTTGCGATGCTCGTCCGAGATGATGATCAGCAGATTTGAAGCTTCGTGCGACATCGAATTTGGCAGCCTTCCCTGTTGTTGGGTATCATAGCGTCAGGCAAAGGAACCGTAAAGGGTACCTTTTGTTTATCCGGCTCACCTGGTCAGTCTGGTTTCTACAGCAGTATTAATGGCGAGGCCCGGCGTCGTAACACAGTCTGAATAGACGACATCCGCACATGCTGCAGCATCGGTAAGTCTGGGCTCAGTGCCGTCATGCGGCGCTGCACTGTGAAGCCCGCGTTCGAAATCGTCTGAATGTCGGCTATCAGTGTCGCAGCATAACTGGCCTGCGGCCGCAGCCAATGCCCACTTCCCGCCCAATTGAGACCTTAGCCGACCGCCATAGTTTGGTCACTCCAACACCCAACCAGCCCCCCAAATCCAACCCTTGACATCTCACCCGTATTGGACTATATTCCTAATACCGATCCTGATGGAAGGGATGGCTAGCGTTTCCATTCACAGGGTCGGGCATTGTGCGTCTCGTTGCGGGTGAAGTAACGCCACTGCACGGCGAGATGGGTGAAACCGGACGTTCCTGCGTACAAAGTTGGCGCAGCAGGTGCTCTGCGGTTCGTGGCGACACGGCCGCGGTTAGCATACGCCAGATTCCAAACCCTGACGGGCTGGCAGCTGTGGGGGTGATAAACCACTGATGACCCCGGGAGCTTCGGATAAGCAAAAACCACGATGTGCGGGCTGCTCAATGGAGTGTCCATACATACATACAGACCGGCACGACGTTGAGCGGCCCGTTTTCCAGCTGTCATCATCCCACCCCAATGGCGCATGTCTGCCCCTTGGGCGGGCTCGCGCTTGCGTGCTCACTTTGTTTTGTCGCTCGCAAGCCCTTCAAGCACCTCAAGCCCTCAAGCCAAGCCCTGCACACATTGACAAATCAGATGCCATCAAAATGTCACTTACCAAGGGGCCGGTTATGTGCTATGACTTGTCCCGCTAAAGAATTGTTTGAAGTATCTGAACGACCCGGTACTGCCGAAAATCCAGTGATCTTTCCGACAATATGAAGCAAATCCAGCCTTACCGTCTTGCACAAGGCAGCGCGGGGGCTACCTAAGTATTGAATAAGGAAATACGATCAATGACTATCGGAACCGTTAAGTTCTTCAACACCACCAAAGGTTATGGCTTTATCGAGCCTGAAGATGGGTCCAAGGACGCTTTCGTTCACATCTCTGCTGTTGAACGCGCTGGCATGTCCACTCTGAACGAAGGCCAGAAGGTCGAGTTTGAACTGGTAACAGACCGCAAGTCTGGCAAGATGTCTGCTGACAACCTCAAGGCCGTTTAAGTTTCTTGAACCCTTGAACTGACGACGACCCGGTCCGATTTGATATACCTTATCGGGCCGATTTTTTTGCCTGGATATGTTCACGTTTTGATCTTTTAATGTGTGCGAATCGAGGTAGTATGTCCGGATGGATTTTTCTGAGACAGCACTGATCGTCGGCCAGGTGGCCATCACCTTCGCTCATTTGGCCATCGCGTGTATCGTGTTTGCGCTTGTGTTGCTCATGGTGGTGGCGGTGCTGGCATGGCGCGCGGCACATGGCGGTTCATCTGAAAAGGGTGAGGCGCTGCGCCGGGCGGCAGAGCTTGAAACCAGGCTTGCCGAAATGGCAGGTCAGCTGCGCGGGCTGGCAGAGCATTCCACCTCCGCCCAGGCTCACCTGACGCAAACGCTGGACGCTCGACTTGATCAGGTTTCGCAGCGCCTTGGTGCGGGCATGAGTGAAAACAGCCAGCGCACATCCCAGTCGCTGCAACAACTCAATGAACGCCTTGCCGTCATTGATACCGCACAGGCCAACCTCAAAAACCTGTCGTCAGAAATGCTCGGTCTCAAGGATATCCTGTCGAACAAGCAGTCGCGCGGCGCCTATGGGCAAGGCCGTATGGAAGCCATCATCCGCGATGGTCTGCATGCGTCGGCCTATTCCTTCCAGACCACCCTTTCCAATGGCACACGGCCGGATTGTCTTATCCGTCTGCCGGAAAACGAAATGTCTGTTGTGATCGATGCGAAGTTTCCGCTGGAGGGGTTCAACGCTCTCAAGCAGGCAGGTCCTGATGAGGATGTGCGATCATACCAGCAGCGTTTTCGTGCTGATGTCGCCAAACACATCAAGGACATTTCCGACAAATATCTGATCAAGGGTGAAACCCATGAGACGGCGATCATGTTTGTGCCGTCTGAGTCAATTTACGCAGACCTGCACGAAAACTTCGAGGATGTGATACAGCGCGCTCATCGTCAGCATGTCATCATCGCCTCACCAAATGTGCTGATGTTGCTGGTGCAAACCATGCAGGCCGTGTTCAAGGATGCGAGAATGCGCGAACAGGCCGTTGTCATCCAGACAGAGGTTGTACGGTTGATGGAAGACGTTGAGCGCATGCATGATCGTGTGCTTGACCTGCAACGACACTTCGGCATGGCGGGTCAGGATATCGAGAAGATTGTCATTTCGTCGCAAAAAATAAAGCGCCGTGGCGCACATATAGAACAGGTCGAGTTTTCAGAAAAACCCTGCAAGCCGGCCGATGTTTCCCCAAGGCTGGTTGCCGGAGAATGACAGCACCCGTCACCAGCTAGGGGAGAGATGGTGACGGGCTACTGTGTAGTCGTTTCACGGCTGGTTTCAGGGGTAACCGTGAAATTTGCATCAAATGGCTTGGGGGGGGTGTTGGTTTCTCCCGTATGCCGTCCCATGCAAATTCTGCTGTTATTCTGTCAGGAAGATTGCTGAAGCGATCTGATTTTGAATTTCTTCAAACGCACTGGTCAGGTCATTGCCGTCTTCTGCCTTGAAGAAATGCTTGTCAGGGTCAGTTGAGCAATTCCGCAACCGCGTTTCAGTTGCTGCATCATTCAGTGCAAAGGCAATGGTGATGACCGTGATGTCAGTGTTCTTTATGTTTCCGCACAAGGTGGTGAGGTTGGTTTCCCCATCTGATATCTTGCGGGATCCGCCAGAGCCGAATGCAGGTGTTGTTTGTTTGCCATCTGTCAGTACGACAAGGAATTTCTTGTTCTTGTCGTCGCTAAAAGGACGTGCAGCATAAGGTGCATCTGGTTCAAGCAGGTGCCAGCCAAACTCAACACCCAATGAAATGTTGGTATACCCATAAGGCTGCATGGCCTGGAGCTGTGATACTATGGCACTGTGATCTGAAGAAAGCTCACGTATCTTCAGATTGTTAGCCTGGTAGCCATTACCATTGTGGTTTTGCCCATCGCAAAAATAGTTTGCCTGACCAGGTTCACCATCCCAATCTGTTGGAGTATCCTGACCCCATTTGGAATTGTTGGAGCCGTTTGGCTGATTTGAGCTCACATTGAAAGGATGTTGGCGATCATACGTACACCCGGTCCATGTCCCACCAGTAGCCCCCTTTACGAAACCCGAAGGCAAAGTTGCGTATACATTGTGTGAAAATGGCACCAGTCCAAATTCAACTTCCTTGTTCGTACCATTTTCCGTAAGACCGTTGACCATATCAATCGCGGCATTGCGCATTGTAATATACTTTGTCTGACCGGCTGATGACCAACCCATAGATCCCGAGTAATCCAGCACCATGGCAATTTCAGCGCGAGGAGCCTGGCGCAGGTTAACGCTGGATTTCAGCCCGATATTGACCTTGTCAAAGCCACCAATTCTCAACAGCGTTGTTGGTAGCGCACCATCATAGGACATGACAAGACGGCCATTTTCAATCTTGATATCAGGTTCCCCAACCAGCTGACCACCAAGCCCACCATCAAGATTTGCCGAAAAGGCGTCTTTGGCCAGTTTTATGCGTTGGGCATCGGTGGCGCTCGGCTTGGCCGCGGCACCTGCCAGAGCACCAGCGTCCAGCGACATCTGAACCTCAGCCTTGGCTGAACCCACTCTGTAGAAATCAACCGCAGCACCCGCAACAAGTATCATCGGGATTATTGCGATGCCGACCATAAGAGCCAGCGAGCCACTGTTGTCGTTCGAGAAATCCCTGGTCAGCTTGCTGACTGAACTCTTCAAATGGCCAAATCTGGTTTTCATGTTTTTGCTCCAATATCCTGGCTGCGTCAGTGTGTTCTCGCTGGTTATCGGTGTTCAAATCCGGGACAGCTTGAAACGATTGACGGGATATGAGCAAAACCCGCGCCGGAACTTGTTATCATGCGGGGTAACACCGCCAAATCCAGCGATTAGGTTTAACAAAGTATTAAAAATGCACTGCCTGGCGGCCAGTTAAATGGCTTTTTTCTGCCATTTATGTTATTCAAATTTGCCTACGCGCCTTGACCGCTGCTGCCAGTGTGCCTTCGTCAAGATAATCCAGTTCACCGCCAACAGGCACACCATGTGCCAATCTGGTCACCGAAATACCCGAGCCTTCCAGCATATCCATTATGTAGTGTGCCGTTGTTTGACCATCCACGGTTGCATTCACGGCAATCATGACTTCACTGACACCACCTGATCGAGCGCGCTCAACGAGTTCGGCAATTTTCAGGTCTTCCGGTCGGATGCCGTCAATGGCTGACAAAGTTCCGCCAAGGACATGATAAACACCTGTAATTGCTGAGGCGCGCTCCAGCGCCCACAAGTCAGCAACCTCCTCCACCACGCAGATCTGACTGCGATCCCTGCGCGGGTCGGCGCACAATGTACACGGGTTCACAACGTCAATATTTCCGCACACACCACACTCAGATACTTTTTCAACAACATCTGCGATTGCAGTGCCAAGTGGCTGCATGAGCTTTTCGCGGTTCTTGACCAAATGCAACGCAGCCCGGCGTGCAGATCGCGGCCCGAGACCTGGCAATCTGGCCAGTAGTTGAATAAGACGCTCAATCTCGACGCCGACTATATTACGTGACATGAGGTTTATGAACCATGAGACTGAGATGTCTGAGGGGCATTAGGGCTGGTTTTATATGCATCGATAGGCCTAAAGACCAGGTATGTTCATGCCCGGTGGCAAAGGCAGACCTCCGGTGATTTCCTTCATCTGATCTGCCATCATCTGCTCAACCTTGGCGCGCGCTTCATTATAAGCGGCCATCAACAGATCCTCGAGAATTTCCTTCTCTTCTGGCTTCATCAGACTATCGTCAACTTCAATCTTTTTCATCAGGTTCTTGCCATTGAGCGTCACCTTGACGAGTCCCGCGCCTGCCTGCCCGGTCACAAGTGCCTCATCAAGGCGAACCTGCATTTCGGCCATTTTGGTCTGCATCTCCTGCAGCTGTTTCATCATGTTAAGCGGATTTTTCATTGCTCATCACCTTTTCGGTAAAATAATTCTTGTTCAATCGGGGAGCGTTTCCTCAATCAGAAAACGGATCAGTGTCATACTCTTCGCTCATGTCATGCTCACCTGGCGTGTCGTTCACTCCAGACAATTGGCGCACTTCAACAATCTCGGCACCGGGGAATGCATCAAGAACAGCACGTACATCCTCGTTCTGGCGCGCACTGTGCAGCAGATTATTATCTTGCTCGCGCTTTTGTTCGGCCAGTGTCTGGCCTGTCACCTTCGATGAGGTGACCGAAACTATCCATCTTTTACCAGTCCACGCTTCAAGTCGGCGCATCAACTCGTTGGCAATGCCATTGGGTGCGCTGGGCAGAAGTGAAACCTCAATGTGGCCCGGTCCAAGTGAGACCGGTAGAACATGATGCTTGAGTTCGCGGGCAAGCTTCACG
>JBAUGO010000020.1:0-8934 GCA_049679775.1 Anderseniella sp. | reverse complement strand
GCTGCGAGGCCCTGGGTCAGATCACAAGTCTGGCAGAAGTCCCTCGCAAGCAGAACACCTGATCCGCCAGGATTGGGTGCGTATTTGAGATAATGTAGAAAACCGACAAAAGGGAGGAAAACCATGTCGATTTTAAAGAAGATGATACAGGCAACCGCCGGTATCGCACTTATGGCTACTGCAGCTGTAGCTCCACAGATAGCAAAAGCTGATCCGGTGACAATCCGCATCCAGTCCGTTATTTCTGCCGAAGCAGACGAAGTGACGATGCTCAAGAACTTCGCCGAAGATGTGTTGGCGCTGACCAAGGACGATCCGGTCACCATCGAAGTGCTGCCTGCTGGCGCCGTTGTTGGCGTCAAGGAAGTTCTCGATGCTGTTGACAAGGGACTTGTAGAAGGTGGTTTCGCATGGACCCACTACTGGTCCGGCAAGCACCCTGCTGCTGCCCTTTTCGGCTCCCCACCAGCTGGTGGCGGCATCGGCATGGACAACATCGCCTTCCTGTCATGGTTCCAGTTTGCCGGCGGCAAGGAACTCTATGACCAGCTGTGGAAAGAAATGGGCGTCAACGTGAAAGGCTTCATGCTGCAGCCAGTTGGCCCGGAAGCACTTGGCTGGTTCAAGGAGCCGATCGCTTCCATGGATGACTTCCGCAAGTACCGCTTCCGTACACCTCCAGGCATTCCTGGTCAGGCATACAAGGACATCGGCGTGGCATCTGTTGCCATGGGTGGCGGTGACATTCTGCCAGCACTGGAAAAAGGCACGATTGATGCTGCTGAATGGTGCTGCCCGAAACCTGACTCAGTGTTCGGCTTCCAGAAAGTGCTGAAGCACTACTACCTGCAAGGTCTGCACCAGGTTGTCGTGAATGCCGACATGTACATCAATGGCGATGTTTACAACGGCATGACTGACCATCAGAAAAAGGCTCTGGAAGTTGCAGCAAACGCTTCGCTTTCCAAGGCCATGTCTTACCGCATCTATGAAAACGGCAAGGCACTGAAGAAGCTGGTGGAAGAAGACGGCGTCATCCTGCATGACACGCCAGCCGATTACTTCCCGGCCTATATGAACGCAGCCAAGGCACTACTCGATAAGAACGCGGCAGAAAACGCATTCTTCAAGACAGTTTATGACAGCCAGAAGGCCTTTGCTGAAATTGCCGTTCCATTCTGGGCCGGTTCGCAGGCATCCAACGCTGCTCTCGGCAAGGCATATGCCGACGGCCTGAAGAAGTAATCTGCACAAGGTTTCTGGCGGGTATACCCAAGTCAATATCCGCCAGAATGTCTTCATCGGAAAAGGCCGTTGGGAATAACCGGTCTTTTCGCATGAAGAAAGACAAGACACTCTGGGAGGGGTGACATCATGGCTGAGGAAATTGGCGAACTCGATATCACTGACGAGTTGATTGCAGAACGGCGAGCCGAAGCACCAGGGCAAACTCCTGAAGACATGACGCCCTGGCAGCGCCCTATCACCGCCTTTATCGATGTCATGAACAATTGGGCAGGCCGCATTATCTGCCTGCTCCTGGTTCCATTGATCTTCATCATGGTGTTCGAGGTTGCCTCACGTACCCTTTTCGGAACGTTGACGGGTTGGGGCATGAACGATGTTGCCATATCCCTGGGGCTTGGACCAACCCTATGGGCCTATGACCTGTCGCGCATGACCGGGGGGGTACTCTTCATGATCGGCGCAGGCTATGCGTTGATGCGCGGTGTGCATATCAGGGCAGACTTCCTGTTTCGCAACTGGTCTCCAAAAACACAGGCCACTGTCGATGCAACCTTGTATCTGGCTTTCTATTTTCCCGCGATGCTGCTGTTCTTCTGGTCGTCGGCAGATTTCTGGTGGTCTTCATTCCTGAAGGGCGAGACAACCATGGACTCCACATGGGCGCCCGTCTTGTGGCCAGCACGTCTTGCCATGCCGGTTGGTGCATTCCTGTTATTGTTGCAAGGCATTGCTGAACTGTTTCGCGCGTTCCACCAGATGGGTAAGGAACGGGAGCGCATTTTCGTGCGATTTCTGCCGATTTATCTGATTATTCTGGCTTTGATTTTTGCCACCACATTCTTCGGCAAGGTTGTTCCCTTCGGAGACTGGTGGGATACGGCGACACGCGCAACGGGTCTGTTCAATTTTGACAAGCCAACAATCGGGTTGTTCATGCTGGCAGCCATGCTGTTTGCCATCTTTGTCGGCTTTCCTATTTCGTTCACGTTGATCTTTCTTGCCTTCACATTTGGGGCATGGGCCACCAACAGCTCCGTTACCTTCTTCCTGATGACGCTACAGTTCAACTCAACCATGCTGGATGATCAGCTCGTTGCCGTACCGTTGTTCATTTTCATGGGCATCATGATGGAGCAAGCAGGCCTGATGGAACGGCTGTTCAAGTCCGTCCAGTTGATGATGTCACGCACGCGTGGTGCGCTCTATATCGCGGTGTTGTTCGTTTCCATGATATTTGCTGCCGCAACCGGCATCGTGGGCGCGTCGGTGACTATTCTGGGTATCATGGCAGCCAAGACGATGAACAAGTCAGGCTATGACGTGCGCCTGGCGGCGGGCACAATAACCGCAGGCGGCACTCTCGGCATTCTGATCCCGCCATCAATCATGCTCATTGTTATGGGCCCGGTGCTGCAAATCCCGGTGACGGACCTGTTCCGTGCAGCCATTGTGCCAGGCATCCTACTAGCTGTTCTGTATATCCTCTATGCGCTCATCCGCTGCTGGATTAACCCGAAACTCGGCCCTATCCTGCCACCTGATGAACAGCCTGAGACTTCACCTTATTATCTGGCTGAAGTTGCTGGTGTCGGCACCGGGATAGGTATTCTGGTCTGGCTCATTGTTGCAGGAGCAACCGGACAGCTGGCATACTTCCCGCTGGCAGGGTTGATCGCTCCTATCGCCTGGATCGGCATCATGTATGCGATCTACAACTGGTCACGCAAAACCAAGCCGGGCGGGTTCTATTTCTCGGACCTCTGGTATGAATTCTTCATGGGGCTTGTGCCACCCACGATCCTCATTGCATTCGCCCTAGGGTCCATTCTGGCCGGCTGGGCAACACCTGCAGAAGCCTCGGCATTTGGTGCGCTTGGTGCCATCCTGCTGTCTCTGGGTTATCGCAAGTTCAACCTGAGCAAGTTCTATGACGCCCTCATCAAGACGCTTGAAATTACGGTCCTCATCATGTTCCTGGTGGCCGCATCAAACTTCTTCGGTGCTGTTTTCTCAAATCTTGGTACCCCGAAATTCCTGACAGAAGTCCTGCTCAGCATGGAACTGTCGACACCTGCCATGCTGATATTCGTCATGGCACTGGTATTTCTGCTTGGCTGGCCGCTTGAGTGGGTTCCGATCGTCCTGATCATCGTACCCATCCTTGTTCCTCTGCTCTCAAGTCTGGGTGTTAATCTCACCTGGTTTGCCATTCTCGTGGCGGTGAACCTGCAAACGGCATGGTTATCGCCTCCTGTGGCATTATCTGCTTACTTCCTGAAGGGTGTAGTGCCGGAATGGGATCTCAAGGACATTTATCTCGGCATGATGCAATTCATGTGCATCCAGGTACTTGGCCTGACAATGATCTTCATCTTCCCGGGCTTTGCACTGTGGTTCGGTGACCTGATGTCACTTGGCTGGGATAAGGCCCCGTCATTCTTCAGTTATGAAGGCTGGAAAACACCGGGCTAGACCGGCCATATAAATCAGACACTGGGAAACCTCGCCAGAAATGGCGGGGTTTTTTCAGGGTTGCAGTATGATTTTGGGGGCAGCGGCTTTACCTGCTGCTATATCCTCAAACGCTGTTGCACCTGAGGATAATGGCCGCTTTTCAATCCAGCTTAATGTGCCCAACGTGCCTGTAAAGATGGCTTGTGCTGTCGCGCGGAAGTCTGCCATCGTGTAGGTGTAGGTTCCAATAAAGGTGATTTCCTGCAGTGTCATGCGGCGTATGTCGAGACCGCCTTCGGCACTGCCCAGACCAATATGCATGATCAGTCCACCTGGTTTCACCAGCTTGCTGGCTGACTTTCGCGTCGCCTCGATGCCGACACCATCAATGACAAGTTCCGGCTGCCTGTCGTCACCTGCATCCATCTCCTTCATGCAATCAATGTCTTCGCTGTCTGTAATCTTGACGCGCCTTGCCGCATTGGGCTCAACGATTGATACATCCTTGCCACCCTGGGCGCGAAACGCCAGTGCCGCACCCAGCCCGATGGCACCTCCCCCCATCACGACACAGCGGATGTCCTGAAGATTTCCGCCAAGTCGATCACGTGCAAGGCGTACCGCGTGCCAACCACATGCGAGGGGTTCACAAAGGGCTGCACTTTCAAATGGGACGTGATCTGGCACAGTAACCAGATTGCTTTCCGGCATGGCCAGCAAGTTAGCAAACGCACCTTCGCGCGGTGGCATCGAAATGATCTGGCGAGTGGCGCACAAATTATCCCTGCCGGCCGTACAAGCCTCACATGTCCCACATGTGACCAACGGGTTTACAGTTACCCGCCTCACAGCGCCGCCAAATCCGACAATCTCACCTGCCGCTTCGTGTCCCAGAATCAAGGGGGCGGGTCGTCTTTCGTCGTGACCTGCCCAGGCATGCATGTCTGACCCGCAGATGCCGGATGCCTTGACCCGGATCAATGCTTCGCCGGATTTCGGCTTGGGGTCGTCAGCATCACGATATTCGAGCTTCTTTTCTGCGGTATAAACAAGAGCCTTCATTTTGCAGTATATCCCCCATCAACGCTCAACACCTGTCCGGTTACGTACCGCGATGCGTCCGAGCATAAAAAAATAACTGGTCCGGCAATGTCTTCAGGTTCTCCATTGCGCCCAACGCAGGTTTGCCTTGCATGGTGAGCTGCAAGTTCAGCGTTTGCAAACACAGGTCCGGTCAATTCCGTCTTGAAGAAACCGGGAGCGATGGCATTGGCCATAATACCATCACCTGACCAGGCTTCTGCCATGGCCCGGGTGAGCTGGGCAACACCGGCCTTTGATGCGCCATAGGCGATGCCGTTGGCGAAAGCGCGCCAGGTTTGCAGTGAGGCAATGTTGACGATGCGGCCAAAGCCTTTTTGTTTCATGGCAGGCACCATCGACTGCGCCAGAAAGAACGGCACCGTAAGATTGAGATTGAGTGTTTGTTGCCAGCCTTCAGGCGTTACCTGATCTGCGTGTTGGCGTAAATTAATACCTGCGGCATTGATCAGAATGTCCGGTGCGCCAAATGGTTTTGCAATTTCAGTGGCTACCTGTTCATAGTCAGTAATATTGGCTAGATCACTGACCACAAAATTTGCCCGATCCTGGTGGCTGGCAGACCAGCTCTCCAGTGCATCACGGCGCCTAGCAACACCGACAACTCTGGCGCCTTGTGCAATCAACACATTTGCCATGACCTGCCCCAATCCAGAGCTTGCACCTGTCACGCACGCAACCTTACCGCTCAAATCAAACATATCTGCATATCCGCCCATAAACCCTTTGCAAAAATCCGATAGTATACAACCATCGCATAAGTGCATTTGTGAAGAATAACGTCCACACTTGGCCGCAATTCAGCATTACCGAACTTAGCAAGTTATTATCATTTTCGTTTCCAAGGATACCACCAAGAATGGGCCGCAAGCTATCTTTAGTCAGCGCAATATTTGCTGCCATATCAGCGTCCTATACGCTGCTTCCGGTACAGCAGGCATCAGCAACCGATAATGCAATCATCGAAATGACGATCAGCAAGATCGGCTTCCTGGTGGGTGTTTCTCGCGGTGAAGGTAAAATTTTTTATGATGGCCGCCATGCTGAGCTTGAAATCAACGGCTTGCGGGTTGGACTGACCATAGGCGCGTCATTCGCGACCATGCGCGGTGAAGTCTACAATCTGACCCAGCTTGAAGACATTGCCGGTACTTATGTGACCGCCCAGGCATCGGCCGTGGCCATTAGTGGGGGTGGGCAAAATCTGGTGCTGGTGAACGAGCACAATGTCCGCTTGGTTTTGTGGGGTGAGCAACAAGGCATTGATGCATCACTAGACGCAGGTGGCATGCTGATAACGCTGAAATAGGATCGAAAAGTATTCGCCTTATATAAGCCCCATCTGCTTCAAGGTTCCCAGATCAAGCGACAATTCCTTGCTCTGGAACTGTTCCATCACTTCCGACAGAAATGAGCGCAACCTCAACCGCACCATTGGTGTCAACCCGCCATACCGGCCTTCAGCGAAGGCAAAAAAGGAGAATGTCGCTTCTTCAGCGATGGACATGGCTTCGCGATCCACGAGCGGCAAGTGGAATACCGCGTCAGGCTCGATTTCCTCATAGACTTCGCGCACCTGGCGCTTCGTGAGCGGATTGGCATTCCACGCATTGCGAATGAGGTAAAAGCTTTCCGTCGAGAAAGCACCACGCAAATCCCGCGCAGTCATAACCGATGTCGGCGTCTGGTCGAGTACATAACTAATCACCAGTTCAGTACCCGCATCATGAGCTGCGTTGATGAAGTCCAGGTCGTCTACCACAGTGAAGAAGGGGTCCAGACCATGAGCTGGCAAATCGATGATATAATCGCGCGCGGGCTCTGCCAGAATTGCATCAAACATCCTGATCTGACCGCTGGTCTTTGCAATATCCAGCAATCTCGATCTTTCGGGGTAGAATCTTGTGATGCGACCTCTCGGATCATCACAATCAAATACAAACGGGTCGCGTCCGGTCATCAACAAATTGTCGGCAAGCAGGCGTGCAGTCAAAGTCTTGCCGTTGCGTGCTTCATCTGAGCACACGACAGTTATCCTTGTTCCGGCCCGTTGGCTCACCATATTGTTCCCGATTGCACCCCAATACGCCTCGAAAATATCTCGCTCAGTCAATTCCACCTGACAGAAGAAAAACCGTCAATCCCAACACTGTTGGATGAAGCGCCCTGTCAACATGCCGAATCACAAATCTATTTTCGACACGCGCTCAATCTATCAGAAATATGATCTGATCCGACTTATTCAAGACCGTTGCTTACCTGAGAGATCACCATCACCATCATGAAAGCTGCCCGAAAACCGAGGCTTCCGGGCATCCATTTTCAGCACGTTAAATGGCATCCCTGCCCGGCACTTAACTGGATCAGCTCTTGGACTTCCGGGCCGGAGTAGAACCACCAGAAGCCAACATCTGCAACAGACGCAACTGATCAAACTCACCATCAAGATCAGAGCACCACTTCTTCACATAGCCCCGCAGGACAAACGAGAAATCACTGGGCTTGCCACCGGCATCCTTGTTGTCGATGAAGTTTTTATAGGTCACATCTGCAAGGTCAACCTGCTCGGCAGCCATTTCGTTGAGCTTTGGAATGACAATCTCGCGCGCTTCGTTGACGTTCGAGAAATACCGTTTGTAGGTTTTCTCATCCCACTCGAAGAAGTTGGTTTCATTGATGAAATTGCGCGCCACGACGTAGTCGATCCCCTCAACGTACTTGGTTACTTCCTGCAATTCATCAAGTGATGCAATGGCTGGGCCTACAACGTGGATCAGTCCCATTTCAAAAACGCCATCACGCGCTGCCTGCAACACACCAATCTTTTCGAAGGTGTCGAGAGCATAAGACAGATTACCTGCCTTGAGATCCACAACAGTAACGGGCACTTTTGCAGTTTCAAGTGTATCAAGGACTTTCATCTGATCTGCTACATTATGCAGGTCAATAATTTCCGTGATGTTTGGATAGAAACGCTGCAACGTACCGCGAGGGTTTTCAGTATCAAATGCACGGGCAAGAACATTGTTGCGGTGCAGATAATCCAGCAATGCGCGTGAAATTGTTGTCTTGCCAACGCCGCCCTTGTCGGCACCAACCATGATGACTACAGGTTTCATATCTCAAATCCCTTTTTATACTAAAAAATCCCCCGTGGGGTCTGGCCTCAATAATTCGATTACCATGTCTTGCCACGCGATGCCACTGCTTCGATAACAAAACTGGACATACAAAATTGAACGATGTGCATAATACTGTAACCTACAAAAGCGCCTGTCAAAGGGCCAACATCCAGGAATGGCGCGAGCTTGAGTTTTTCTCATCAGGACAAGCATCACGAATTGCGGCCAGGGTCGATCAACGGCGCGTTGAAGGAGCTCAGGTTCTACCTGCACCGGATGAGATTTTTGCAGCTCTTGAGCTGACACCGCCAAACACTGTTCGAGCCATCCTCCTCGGTCAGGACCCGTATCCAACACCCGGAGATGCACATGGGTTGGCGTTTTCTGTCGCCAATCGGGATCAAAGACTGCCAGCATCGCTAAAAACCATTTATGACAGCCTGAAACAGGATCTGGGCGTTTTACCGCCTGCGCATGGAAACCTGACGCAGTGGGCCAAGTCAGGCGTCTTGTTGTTGAACGCTGCGCTGACGGTTGAGCAAGGCAAGCCAAATTCTCACAAGGATTTCGGCTGGGATGAGCTTGCCACGCAGGTGTTGATGCACCTCAACGCCGCATCCAACCCGATAATCTTCATGCTATGGGGCAAATTTGCTCAAAAGACTGCCCCCAAACTAAATGAGGACCATCACTGTGTTGTCAGGTGTCCACACCCTTCTCCGCTTGCACACGGCGGCGGACCGGTTCACGGGTTTGTGTCAGCGCAACCTTTTGCACAGGCAAAAAACTGGTGTCTCATGCGCGGTCTCGACCCCATCGACTGGTCGTTGTAGACTGGTTTTCAACAAACATCTTAGGCCTTACAAACATTATGTCTCAAGCCAGCATTCGAAACTTTGCTCCATCCTACAATGGCCCGGAAGGTCAGGAGGATATGCCATGGCTTTTGACGGCAGGGCCTGTCATCACGTCGCGCGAGGTTAAACTTGCCATGCTTGCCGACTGGAGC
>JBAUGO010000019.1:0-2417 GCA_049679775.1 Anderseniella sp. | reverse complement strand
ACCGGTGTCGGTGGCATATTGCGAGACGTGTTCACCATGGGCGCACGCCCTATCGCAGCATTGAACGCACTTCGCTTTGGCGATCCGAACCACCCCAAAACGCGCCATCTGGTTTCAGGCGTTGTTGCCGGCATCGGCGGTTATGGCAATTCGTTCGGGGTGCCGACAGTGGGCGGTGAAGTCAACTTCCATGCCCGCTACAACGGCAACATTCTGGTCAATGCCATGGCGGTTGGCCTGGCCGATGCGGACAAGATTTTTTATTCGCAAGCCAAGGGTGTAGGCCTGCCGGTTGTCTACCTCGGCGCCAAGACCGGGCGAGATGGCATTCATGGTGCCACCATGGCATCAGCTGAATTTGATGACTCCATCGAGGAAAAACGCCCCACCGTTCAGGTCGGTGATCCATTTACCGAAAAGTGCCTGCTGGAAGCCTGCATGGAGCTTATGGCATCAGGCGCTGTTATTGCCATTCAGGACATGGGCGCTGCAGGCTTGACCTGCTCTGCCGTGGAGATGGGGGCAAAGGGCGACCTTGGCATTGAACTGAACCTGAACACTGTGCCTTGCCGAGAAGACGGCATGACCCCTTATGAGATGATGCTGTCTGAAAGTCAGGAACGCATGCTGATGGTGCTGCGACCTGAACAGGAAAAAGAGGCAGAAGCCATCTTCCACAAATGGGGCCTGGATTTTGCCATCGTTGGCAAGACCACCGATGACCTGCGCTTCCGCTGCCTGTGGAATGGTGATGAGGTGGCCAACCTGCCAATCAAGGAGCTTGGCGATGAGGCTCCTGAATATGACCGCCCCTGGATTGCACCCAAGGTGCCCGCAAGACTGGACGCCAATGACATTCCCGCCCCCAACGACATTACAGAGGCTGTTATAAAGCTGATGGGATCGCCTGACATGGCCTCAAGGCGCTGGGTCTGGGAGCAATATGATCACTACATTCAGTCAAACTCCGCCCAGGTGCCCGGTGGTGATGCAGCAGTTGTGCGCGTCAACGACGAAGGCAAGGCAATTGCCGTGTGTGTGGACGTCACCCCGCGCTATGTCGAGGCAGACCCGTGTGAAGGTGGCAAGCATGCAGTAGCGGAAGTCTGGCGCAATCTGACTGCCGTTGGAGCAGATCCCATCGCCATCACCGACAACCTGAATTTCGGCAACCCGGAAAAACCTGAAATCATGGGCACTCTTGTTTATGCCATCAAGGGCATAGGCGAAGCCTGCACAGCGCTGAACTTCCCTGTCGTCTCCGGCAATGTGTCGCTCTATAACGAAACTCACGGCCAGGGCATTCTGCCAACCCCTGCCATTGGTGGCGTTGGCCTGTTGCCGGATGTCCAGCAGATGGCAACCCTTGCATTCAAACAGGAAGGCGATGCCATCATCCTTATTGGCGGTCACGGCACACACCTTGGCCAATCCATGTACTTGCGTGAAGTCCTGGGTCGCGAAGACGGCACACCGCCGCCAGTCGATCTGGGGCTGGAAAAAAAGCATGGTGACTTTGTGCGCGCCCTCATTCGCAAAGGTCGCACCACAGCTGTTCACGATATTTCAGATGGAGGTCTTGTGGCAGCATTGGCTGAAATGTCGTTGGCTTCTGGTATCGGCTGCAAGATTGAACTGCCACGCGGCCACGACACACATGCCAGCCTGTTTGGAGAGGATCAGGCACGTTATGTCATCACCTGCCGCGCCAGGGATGCCCACGCGCTGATAGGAGCCGCAGAAGACGCAGGTGTTCCTGCATCCCGCATTGGTACGGTCACCGGATCAGGCTTGATTGTCATGGCCCAAGCCTCCATATCTCTGACCAGATTGCGCAATGCCCATGAAGGCTGGTTCCCGGCATTCATGAATTCATCTGCAAAAACTGCCTGAAGGATCAAAGACCATGCCGATGCCCGCCGATGAAATCACTTCCATGATCAAGGATGCCTTGCCGGATGCAACGATCGAACTGACGGACCTGGCCGGTGATAATGATCACTGGCAAGCCCACATCGTGTCGGAAGCATTTCGCGGCAAGCCCAAGGTGAAGCAGCACCAGATGGTCTATGCTGCACTCAAAGGCAAAATGGGTGGAGAGCTTCATGCTCTGGCGCTCACAACCGCTGCGCCTGATTGAACACTGGCACCATACCGCCACAAAATGCTACAATACCGCTGAATAGAAGCCGAAGTCTGGCTTCACGGCATAACAAGAGAGACCCAAAAATGAGCAACCCGATAAATGAGTGGATCGCAAACGCAGTCAAGAGCAATGATGTAGTGCTGTTCATGAAAGGCACCCCGGACCAGCCACAGTGCGGGTTTTCCGGTCGCGTTGTCAAAATGCTGGACTATATGGGCGTCGCCTATGCTGGCGTGAACGTACTGCAGTCAGACGACCTCAGGAACGGCAT
>JBAUGO010000018.1:0-3144 GCA_049679775.1 Anderseniella sp. | reverse complement strand
CTCTTGATCCATTTGGCAAAACAGCAGAACGCAAGATGGAGCGTCAGCT
The DNA here is from genome assembly GCA_049679775.1 of Anderseniella sp. Classification (GTDB taxonomy): domain Bacteria; phylum Pseudomonadota; class Alphaproteobacteria; order Rhizobiales; family Aestuariivirgaceae; genus Anderseniella. The sequence goes on along the minus strand of JBAUGO010000018.1, from coordinate 3,095 downwards.
GATTGCCGACTATCAGCAAACCATAGATATTCTGCTGAAGGGGCTTAAACCAGCAAACCTTGAGCTTGCTGTAGAGGTTGCATCGGTTCCTGAGCACATTCGTGGATATGGTCATGTGAAAGAGCGTCATGTTGCACAGGCGCGTGCTGAACATGCCAAGCTGATGGATGCATATACGGCAGGTAAAACAAGAGCGCCGGTTTTCCTGGCAGCCGAGTAGGCAAGCTCATGCAGCAGGAAGAGTTGAAACGGATTGCTAGCTGGGCCTGTGAACTTAGCGACGATGAGCTGGCGCAGGCAGCGGGTGGTGTGCGCATCAAGTCTTTTGATCGCGGGCAACACATTGCGCACTTTTCAGACAAGGTTGATGCCTGGCATGGTGTTGTATCAGGTGTGCTGCGGGTGGGTCATGTGTCTGATTCTGGCCAGGTTGCCGGAGTATCTGCCATATTGCAAGGTGGATGGTTCGGTGAAGGGTCCATCATCAAGAATGAAGCACGTCGTTATGACGTGGTGGCGGTGACTGATTGCGAAATTGCGGTCATGCGAGGAGATACTTTTCGCTGGCTGTTTGGGAACTCTGTCGGTTTCAACAGATTCCTGGTGCAATTGCTGAATGAGCGGCTTGGGCAGTTTATTGCAATTGTCAGCCGCGACCGCACCGGTAGCGCAGTTGAACGACTGGCCAATACGATTGCGGCCATGTACAATCCGGTACTGTTTCCAATGACACCCAATCCGCTCGTGCTGGCACAAGAAGATCTTGGGGTGTTTGCAGGCATTTCACGGCAAATGACGAATAAATGTCTTCAGGTGCTTGTTGATGCGGGTTTGATCAAAATAGTGCCCAAAGGCATAGGAATTATTGATCTTGAGGGCTTGCGAAATTTTGTCGAATGACGGTCGGGCCATCGCAAGGCACACCTGTGAATGTTAACAGACAAAAATATAGCTTGTCTGTCAACTGGCCACTGGTGAAGTGAATAAATTTCTTGCACACTATCAGGCAGCAGTCGGCATAAGACCGATGGAAATGGAAACAACTCACGTTAGCTACAGCTATCGTAAGTCAGGGTGGAAATGTTGCGATGATTGCAGATGCGCGTCATGGGTCGGCTCATGATACGATTCCGAAATTTCTTTTACGCAATGCAAAGGTGTTTTCTGCGCGCCCTGCCATGCGCGAGAAATATCTGGGCATATGGCAAACCACTAGCTGGTCCGAAACACTTGACGAGGTGCGTCTGGTTGCGAATGGCTTGTACACGCTTGGCCTGAAGCGAGGCGACAAGGTTGCGATTGTCGGAGATAACCGACCCCGGCTTTACTGGGCCATTTGCGCGATACAGTCACTGGGTGCTGTGCCTGTTCCGGTTTATCAGGATTCTGTTGCCGAGGAGATGGGCTACGTTCTTGATCATGCCGAGGTCAGTTATGCGATCGTGGAAAACCAGGAGCAGGTCGATAAGCTTCTGGAAATTCAGGAAAGCTATAAGGGCCTGAAAGAGATTATCTATGATGAAGAGCGCGGGCTGCAGAATTATGACGTGAAAGGGTTGCGCTCCTACGATGCAGTCAAAACCATGGGAATTGACGCGGGCCTGCCTGACAGTTTCCTGGAAAATGAAATTGCCAATGGGAGTGCGGACGATACTGCCATCATGTTGTATACGTCGGGTACGACAGGACGGCCAAAGGGGGTTATTTTAACCCAGGGCGCATGTGTTTGGGCATCCCAGACGGCGGCCAAGTTCGACAAGCTGAACGAAAATGATGAAGTGGTTGCCTATCTGCCCATGGCCTGGGTGGGCGACCATGTGTTCTCCTATGCGCAATCTTATTATTCCGGTTATTGCGTAAATTGCCCGGAAAGTCCTGAAACGGTGATTAATGATCGCCGTGAAATTGGCACAACATATGCGTTTGCCCCACCGCGGGTTTATGAAAACCTGATCACGCAGACCATGGTTGCCATGGAGGATGCGGGCTCAATCAAGAAGAAGATGTTCCAATATTTCATGGGCGTGGCGCGTGAACATGGCGAGGGTATTCTGGATGGCAAGTCGGTTTCATTTTTTGGAAGGCTGAAATATCTGCTTGGTGAAATCCTGGTCTATGGACCGCTGAAAAACCGGTATGGCTTGAGCAAGGTTCGCGTTGGTTATACGGCTGGTGAAGCAATAGGGCCGGAAATTTTCAAGTTCTACAGGTCTTTGGGCATTAATCTGAAACAGCTTTATGGTCAAACTGAAGCAGCCGTTTACATAACGGGGCAACCAGATGGTGAAATCTACGCCGATACTGTTGGTACGCCAATGGAAGGTGTTGAACTCAAAATTGCCGAGAACGGTGAAGTGATGTTTCGCTCGCCGGGTGTGTTCCGCGAATACTACAAGAACAAGAAGTCAACAAAAGAAACCAAGACCAGTGATGGCTGGGTGCATTCAGGTGATGCGGGAATAATAGACGAAAACGGCCACCTCAAGATCATAGATCGCGCCAAGGATGTTGGTCAGTTGAATGACGGCAGCTTGTTCCCACCCAAATACATTGAGAACAAGCTCAAGTTCTTCCCCAATATCAAGGAGGCAGTTGCGTTTGGGCACAAGCGAGACGCTGTAACTGCCTTCATTAACATTGACCTGACATCAGTCGGATCGTGGGCCGAGCGGAATAATGTGATCTATGCAAGTTATCAAGAACTTGCAGGTCACCCTGATGTTTATAAAATGATTGAGGAACATGTAGACGCGGTCAATCGCGAGCTTGCCGCAGAAGAGCGAGTGGCTGGTGCGCAGATTTCACGGTTCCTTATTCTTCACAAGGAGCTGGACCCTGATGATGGAGAAATCACACGCACGGCAAAGGTTCGCAGATCGCTGATCAATGAACGTTATGCCGTGTTGATAGATGCGCTTTATGACCCGAAGAAAACCCGACAGAAGATCAAAACGGAGGTGACCTTCGAGGATGGAAGGCGTGGTGTTATCGAGGGTGACGTGGAAATCAGGGACATGAAACGGCATGCCACTGCTCATGTTGCTTTCAAGGAGGCCGCCGAATGAATGTCGCCATCAAGAAAGACGACGTTGCAT
>JBAUGO010000017.1:0-3107 GCA_049679775.1 Anderseniella sp. | reverse complement strand
ATATACCCTTGAATTTAAACGAGAAAACGGCTCCGGGAAGAGGGGAAACCCGGAGCCGTCTTCTTCTGCATTTCAGATCTGGCGTGTTGTACTACGCATGACGCGGGATCTGACTGGAGATTTCGTTTTTCAGTTAGCGGCCTCCAAGAAGTTTGCGTGGAATAAATATTCGGCGACTGCTAAAATTTGTTTTTTTGCCAGAATTAGACACTGAGGCTGGCGTTATGAGAGCTGCGTAATCTTGCTTGGTGTCGCGCAGTACTGTTACTGAAAAGGCTGGATTGGCAGCGCCAGAACCATCGTTTTGTACGGTGTCGGCAAGGGCCGGTGTGGCGAGCATGCTCAAAGAAGCCAGTGCAATTGCGTAATATTTCATTTTTCTTGTCCTTTTTCTTGTTTGTTTTTGGCGTTCCCCGCGAATTGCGGTTGCGCTGTTTTGTTGAGTTAAAGATGCTCCTGAGCGATCACAAAGTCGAATAAAGTTCGTACACAGGATCGACAAAACAAATGTCGTTTTCTTTCAATTCGTTGCGCAGTCTCATGTGTAAAACGTCACATTCAGCTTCACGAACCGCGTGAACGCCTGTCACACTGGCGTGACCAGAAACGGGTCATTAAATCAGGTTGGAGAGCTTGAGAATGCCAGTCATTAAATTGACAGATGCAGGCGTTGGTCGCCTGGAACCTCCAGCAAAAGGACGAGTGGATTACTGGGACAAGGAACGGCCCGGATTTGGTCTGCGCCTGACGAGCACTGGCCAACGGACATGGCAGATCATGTACCGCAGTGCTGGCAAGCGTAAGCGGCTATCACTGGGTGCCTGGCCGGCTCTGCCCTTGAAGATTGCAAGACAGGCGGCCGATCAGGCTTTCAAGGACTTGGCAGAAGGTAAAGACCCGTCGCGTCAACGCACAGCGGTGACCGGTGGAGCCGTGACTGTGGAGTATCTGGCGCGCAGTTATCTTGAACGCCACGCCCGCCGCAACAAGAAGAGTTGGCCTGCTGATGAAGGTTTAATTCGGCGCGAGATTTTACCTCAATGGGCAAAGCGTGGTGCGGCAACCATCAAGCGGCGCGACGTGATCGAGCTTGTCGAGGCAGTAGCAGCACGTGGAAATCCCGTGCAGGCCAATCGTCTGCTGGCATTGGTTCGCAAGATGTTTGCCTGGGCAACCGAGGTTGATCTGGTTGATGATAATCCTGGCCGTGGCGTGTCGGCTCCTCATAGGGAAGTCTCGCGAGAGCGGATTTTAAACGATGCCGAAATTGCTCGCTTATGGGTGGTATGGACCAGTCAGGGTTGGCCCTTCGGACCCTTGTTCAAGCTGTTGTTACTGACCGGACAGAGCCGCAATGACATTGCGTCGATGCGCCTTGATGACATCCAGTTTCAATCGCGTGTGTGGTCACCACCTCATTCTCGTATCCATGGCAATCACACGCATGAGTTGCCGTTGTCAGATTTGGCGCTTGAGATACTGGCGTCTTTGCCCAGATCGAAAAGCGGTCTGGTATTTCCTGCAGGCCCTCGCGCGACGACACCCGTAACAGGGTATTCAAATGCGGTTGCCAAATCACGAAAGCTGGCTGAAGTTGAGGGCTGGCAATTGCGTGATCTCAGGCGCACTGCAGCGGTGGGGATGGCCAGGTTGGGAGCAGCGCCTGAACTTCTTGACAGGATTTTGAATGTAAGATCAGGCACAGCATCAGGGGTTAGGGGCATCTATCAACTGGCCGCTGAGATGGATGAGAAGCGCCGCGTCCTCAATGCCTGGGCGGAGCAGTTGAGGGCTATCAGTGGCACCCAGGACAGACACTGAACAGATGGAACCCACTGTGGAACCCGTCTACATATTGAAGTGTAAAAAATAAGAGAAAAAATATGTTATGTTGCATATCGGCAGATGATTTTATATCACCTGCCGTCAAACCAATTCACCAGCCGCCGTTCACACCTCTTCGGCCATCTCGCGCAGCTTGAATTTCTGGATCTTGCCGGTTGAGGTTTTTGGCAACTCGGTGAAAACGACGTGACGAGGTGCCTTGAACTTTGCCATGTTGGAGCGGCAATAGTCGATGATCTCCTCAGCGGTTGCGGTCTTGCCGGCTTTCAGTTCAACGAAAGCACATGGGGTTTCTCCCCACTTGTCATCGGACTTGGCAACCACTGCGCAAGCTGCAATTGCAGGGTGCTTATAGAGCGCGTCCTCGACCTCGATTGAGGAGATGTTTTCACCACCTGAAATGATAATATCCTTTGAGCGATCCTTTAATTGTATATATCCGTCTGCGTGTAGAACGCCAAGGTCACCAGTGTGGAACCAGCCACCGTGAAATGCTTCGGCGGAGGCTTTTTCATTCTTCAGGTAGCCCTTCATGATGATGTTGCCACGCATCATCACTTCACCCATTGTTTCACCATCGGCTGGTACACGGGTCATGGTTTCAGGGTCCATCACGGTAAGGTCATCGAGCGCTGCATAGGGCACACCCTGACGCGATTTCATCTTCGCGCGTTCAGCCGAGGGCAGCTCATCCCAGGCCGCAGACCAGTCATTCACAACAGCCGGTCCGTAGCTTTCAGTAAGCCCGTAAAGATGGGTGACATTGAAGCTTGCATCAGCCATGGCAGCGAGTGTTGCTTCTGGAGGTGGAGCAGCAGCGGTGAAGAATTCGACAACATGATCAAGCTGTCGCTTGTCCTCATCAGGCGCGCCGAGGATGGTAGACATGACAATGGGTGCACCGCATAAATGTGTGACGCGGTAGTCAGCCAGTGCATCCCAGATGGCCTTGGGGCGTACCTGGCGCAGGCATACATTGGTGCCGCCAATGACCGACATGGTCCATGGGAAGCACCAGCCATTGCAGTGGAACATGGGCAAGGTCCACAAGTAGACAGGGTGCTTGGCCATGGATGCCGTGATGGCATTTCCCTGCGCAAGCAAGTAGGCGCCTCGATGGTGGTAGACAACGCCCTTGGGGTTTCCGGTGGTGCCGGAAGTATAGTTCAACGAGATGGCATCCCATTCATCATCAGGGCCTTGCCAGACGTGGGCTGCATCACCCTCAGCAATAAACGCTTCATACTCTATCGAGCCAATCA
>JBAUGO010000016.1:0-7336 GCA_049679775.1 Anderseniella sp. | reverse complement strand
CGCTCATAGCGCTGCGAGATCAGTTCGAACAAGAGCTCGGCGCCAGTCTTGGAGAGCGGCACGAAGCCCAGTTCGTCGATGATGAGCAATTTTACGGCAGACAGCTGCTTTTGCAGCCGTAGCAGCCGACGTTCGTCGCGGGCCTCCATCAGCTCGTTGACCAGTGCAGCGGCGGTGGTGAAGCCGACCGATAGTCCTTTCTGGCAGGCCGCCAGCCCGAGCCCGAGGGCAACATGGGTCTTGCCCGTGCCGCTTGGGCCGAGGCCGATGACATTCTCGCGTCGGTCGATCCAGTCGCAGCGGGCGAGTTCCAGCACCTGCATCTTGTTGAGCTTGGGTATCGCCTTGAAGTCGAAGCTGTCGAGGCTCTTGGTGGCCGGGAACTTCGCGGCTTTGATGCGGCGCTCGATCATTCTGCGCTCGCGATCAATGAGCTCCAGCTCGACGAGGCGGGCCAGGAACTGGACGTGATTCTGGCCTTCGGCGGCGCATTGCCGGGCGAGCTTGTCGTATTCCCGCAGGAAGGTGGGCAGCTTCAGCGTCTTCAGGTGGTCGGCCAGAAGGATCTTCGGGGCCTCGGTCATTCCGCCGCCTCCGTCATCAGGGCCATGTAGCTGGCGGCCGATGTGGTCTCGACATTGGCGCGCGGCAGGTAGGGGTAAACGTCGAGGTCGAGCTTCGGCGGCCGTTTCTCGACATGGCACAGAACGAGGTGCTTCACGGCATCGAAGCCGACCGCCCCCAGTTGCAGGGCCCTCTTCACGGCGGCATGCAGATCGTCCATGTCGAAAGTCTCGAGCAGGCGCAAAACCTGGACATACTCGCGGCGTCCGGCCTTGATCATCCGTGCCTCCATCAAGCGGCGCAGGGTCGCGAACTCCGGCGGCAAATCCCATTCAGCCAAGGGCGCTGCCTGATCCAGGGCGTTGACCTTACGCTCGATGAGCGGAAGATAGTGCACCGGGTCGAAGACCATGTCCTCGCGATCGTGGCAGCGCGAGTGACGCGCGATGACCTCGCCACCGCAGCCGATCACGACCTCGTCGACATAGCCGCGGATCCAGACGTCGCGGTGACCGTAGGCGACCGGCACCGAGTAATCATTGGTCTTGTAACGCACCAGCGCCTGGGAGCTGACCCGTCCGGTGGCCTGATCACAGGCGTCGAACGGTGCCGCCGGGAGTTCTGACATCGCCGTCAGATCCCGCACGAGGCGTTGGCCGATCGTCTCGGATTGGCCGCGCAGGACTTCCGACTGACGTTTGAGGCATCGATCCTCCAGGCAATCGTTGAATGCGCCCCAAGTCGCAAACCGCGGGATCGGGACCATGAAGTTGCGGCGGGAGTAGCCGACCAGGCCCTCCGCGTTGCCCTTGTCGTTGCCCTTACCCGGCCGCCCGTAACGATCGCGGAACAGGTAATGTGACAGAAACCCGCCGAAGAGCGTGGCCCGCTGACGCGTCCCGTCCGGCAGGATCTTCGCGACCAAGCATCTGTCATTGTCGTAGAGGACCGAAACCGGTGCCTTGCCGAAGAAGGCAAAGGCGTGAACGTGGCCATCGACCCAAGCCTCAGCAGTGGCCGCCGGATAGGCTCGCACGAAGCAGGCATCGCTGTGTGGCAGGTCCATGACAAAGAAGTGCGCCTTCTGCTCGACCCCATCGATGATGACCACCGCCTCACCGAAGTCGGCCTGGGCATGTCCGGGCGGATGTGCCAGCGGCACGAACATCTCGCGGCCGCGCCGTTCGCGCCGACGCATGTAATCCTTCACGATCGTGTAGCCGCCGGTGAACCCGTGCTCATCGCGAAGCCGCTCGAACACCCGCTTCGCCGTATGGCGCTGCTTCCGGTGGACCTCCCGATCGCTGTCCAGCCAGCCGTCGATGATCTCGGTGAACCCATCCAGCTTCGGCCGCTTCACCGGTGCCGTCCGCCGATACCCGGGCGGAACCGAGAACGCCATCATCTTGCGGACGCTGTCGCGCGAGATGTTGAAATGCCGGGCCGCCTCTCGCTGGCTCATGCCCTCCGCACAAGCCAGACGAACCTTCCGATACAAGTCCACGGTGAAAATCCTCCCACCCTCCCTGCCGCCAGAAAGGGTAAAGGTGGACGACTATTCCGCCGCCCGCAGCAGGTTCATCCCGCCGCTACCGTGGCCGACTTTTGCACCGCCGTTCTCACAAGGTGTGTGTAGCGGCCATTCACGTTTGAAAGGTCGGCCCATTGCGGTCATTGGAAGATCGAACAACGAATGACCGCTTTGTATGCCTGCTTGGATGGGCTCTCCTGTAGAAAAAGAAACGAGCAGCAGCGGTCAACTGCCTTCCGAAAGAAAACAGCGACTGATAGCCTTGGCGATCAAATGTTCCTGCATGGTTGGGTGTTCATTGGCAAAATGAATGGTCAGGCCAAACTCGGGAAGTTCTGGCAATTCAAGATCGTGATCTAAAAGAGACTTCTCGAAATCTTCATCTTCCAGAACAGCCGCAATAGCCAAACCAGACCGTACCATTGCGAGTACGCCCTGAAGATTTGTGCAGGCGACGGCACTTTTCCAAGCGATCTGGGCGTCTGCCAATGCCTTCGATGCAGCGTTGAAATAGCTGCAGGGCTTGGTGATGTGCGCCACCGGAATCGTACCGTTGCGTTCCGGCGAAAACTGAGGTGACGCAATCCACCGGAGCTTAGATCGACCGAGCATCGGAACATGCGCGTCAGAGATGACTTCGCGCACAACGGCCAAGTCAAGGTGCCCTTCCTTCAGATTGTCCAATTGATTGGACGCCAATCCCGCAGTGATCTCGACATTCACCTCTGGGCGCCGATTCATAAAATCCTGAATCGCGTCGATCAGCATCGGGAAAAGATAGTTGTCATCAGGTACGCCGACACAGACGCGCCCTCCAAGCAAGCTGGGGGCGAAATTTTCATAGATACCATCCATCGCATCCAGAACTGGTCCGGACAGTTTCAGCAGCTCGCGTCCTTCGGGTGTCAGTTTGCAGCTGCGGGTTGTTCGGGCCAATAGTTGCGCCCCTAGCATCCTTTCAAGACTGACGACATGGCCGCTGATCGTTGATTGGCTTTTATTCAGGGCTTTCGCGGCGTCGGTAAAACTGCCGCTTTTTGCGACGGCACAGAAGCTTCTCAAATACTCTGTATCCATGGCCTCGCATCTCATGATTTATCGTAATAGCGTTAGGTGCAACGAATATTATCTCTAATTTCCAGTTAATCAATGCGGTAGTCGTTAAATAGCCAATGACGAGAAAGGACATAGCAATGCGTGATCTTCCGCAAGCCGAGGTTACCACCCTTTTGCAGACCCTCGTGTCCGTTCCCAGCTGCGACCCGCCCGGCGACGAGGCCGAAGTCGCACGAATTGTTCACGAGCAGATGCTCGCGCTTGGGATCAATTCGGAAATGGATGAGTTTCAGCCCGGGCGCATAAATGTCTTGGGGCGCGTCAAGGGGACTGGAGTGAAACAGGCAATGGTGTTCTCGGCCCATCTCGACACAGTCCCAGTGGGCACCCAGAGCTGGGATTTCCCACCTTTCGCGGGCGATGTCGTGTCTGGACAACTCCGCGGCCGCGGAAGTTCAGATATGAAAAGTGCCGTTGCAGCCTTCATTTTCGCCGCGGCAGAAATTGCAGCCCGAGACGAGCCTCTCGCAGGCGACATCATTCTTGCATTTACGGCTGGCGAAAGCTCGAACTGCCTTGGGGCAAAACGCTTTGTCGAACAGGGCTTGCAGGATGAAATCGGCGCTTTCCTGTGCGGTGAACCCAGCACCTTGGATATCATTACGGTCGAGAAAGCAATCTTGTGGCTTGATGTCGAGGCGGTCGGCGAAATCGGCCACGTTTCTGGAGCGGCGGGCGTGAACGCGATCGAACTGATGGCAGAATCTCTTTTGAAACTACGCCAGTTCGAATTCAATTTGCCACCGCATCCGCTTTTGTCGCCACCAACGCTGAATGTCGGTCGGATCACGGGTGGCTCGGCTGTGAATGTGACGCCGGATCATTGCCACGCGGAAGTTGATGTCAGATTTAGCCCCGGCGTCGATCATCTTGAAATCGTTGATCGGATACAGGGCGTCTTGCCGGACGGCGTGACCGTGACTGTGTCTGACTTCAAACCGGCAGTGGAAGAACCGACGGACAGCGCATTTGTGCAGGTATGCTCGGATGCTTGCGCAGTCGAAACAGGTTCGGCCCCTGAAATCAAAGGCGTATCCTATTACAGCGATGGGGCAATCCTGATGGATGGAGTTGATGCGCCATTTGCAATTCTCGGCCCAGGCTATCTTGGCATGAGCGGTCAGCCCAACGAGACAATTTCGGTTGAAAACCTTGAGAAATCGGTCGCGATCTACCGGCGCATTGCTGAAACGTGGTTGACCACATGACGCGCCGCCCCCTCATAGGCTTGACTGCCGATCTCGAGAACCGCCCGGGTGGTCCAACCGAAGCCGAATACGTCCTTCGCCGGAACTACACAAGCGCGATCATGGATGCCGGTGGGCTGCCAGTTGCCCTGCCGTATGACCCTGATCTGGCCATTGACTATGTCTCAAGACTGGATGGTCTGATTGTAACCGGAGGCATGTTTGACATTGATCCGTCTCTTTACGGCGAGGCCCCCCGAGGTGATCTGACAACGAAACCGGAGCGCACCGCGTTCGAACTTGCGCTTCTCGACGCCGCGATCTTGGCGGACCTACCGGTCCTCGGGATCTGTAACGGAATGCAACTGCTTGCGGTCAAGCTTGGCGGTAGCTTGGTGCAGGATATTCAAAACGACATTGAAGGCGGCATTGAGCACCTGCCTGCACCAGTGCCTGATAAGGCGATCCACGGGATCAAGTTTGCAAAAGGAACAAAGCTGGGCGCACTGTCCAACCAGACAGGGTGCCGGGTGAACAGCCTGCATCATCAGGCTGTGCGAGACGCAGAAGGGTTCACGATTTCAGCGGTGTGTTCAGAAGACGGGGTCGCCGAGGCGATTGAAGCCAACACCCAAAGCTTTTGTGTCGGCGTTCAGTGGCATCCAGAATATATGACCAGCGCCGTTGATTCACCGCTTCTGAAGGCATTCGTGGACGCGGCGCTCCACTTCGCATCCCGAACCGACCCGAAGTCAATAGATCGCGCAGCCCAGCGGTCCACCCAACGTCAAACGGCCACGACATGAACCTTAACATTCCTGAACCAAATCTGGTTAACTTGCCCAAGATCGCCCCTTTTCCTCGATGGCGTCTTGGACTGGTCGCCCTTGGCAGCGACATGACGATCGAGCACAGCTTTCAACGTATGTTGGCGCAGATCGACTATGTTGCGGTGCACGTCAACAGGCTGCCATTCGATGGCGGGATATCCCTGACCAATTTGAAAACGATGGAAACGCAGATCACCGATACGGCTTCGGAAATCATCCCGGGTGCCCCGCTTGATGCCTTGCTTTATGGGTGCACATCAGCATCTGCAGCGATAGGCGATGATCGCGTGCGCGCTTGCCTTCAGCAGGCAAGGCCATCTCTTGGGGCAGCTGTGCACACTCCGGTCTCTGCCGCCTTGTCTGCTTTCAAGGCCCTGAATGTGACAAAGGTTTCGGTCATCACACCATATCCGCGGGATGTAACCGCAACTCTCGCCCAGTATTTTGCATCGATGGGGATGAAGATCCGCGTCCTATCCTGTCTGGGTCTTCCAAGCGACTATGAAAACGGAAAGATCGAGCCTGAAGAGTTGATAGCATTGGCGCAAAAGATCAATCATCGGGACGCCGAAGCGGTGTTTCTGTCCTGCACTGGCATTCGTGGTGCCGAGGCTGCCGACAGACTTGAAGCGAAACTTGGATTGCCGGTTGTCGCCAGCAATCAAGCCCTGCTTTGGCGGGGTTTGAAAGATGCGGGGTGCAACTTTAAAATCGCAGGATTTGGGCGACTGATGCAGATCTGAGAAATGCAATAGTGCGGACGTTCGCGTTAGTGTAGCGATGGTCTGCTTTTCTCCCGTGGCGCTTTTCACCGCTGTCGCGAAGCGCGTAAAGCAGACCTTCAGCCCTTAAGATCGAACGGCAGTTTCGTCCCGCGAACTGTGAATTCGACCGCTCATCCTCGCTGAAGTCTGCGTGAATGTCCGGTTCTCCCGCTGCGCGGCGGCACGAAATTTCTCGCTCATGCGGCATTTCCTGCGCTGCGAGCGCACGCAGCACAAAATACGAATTCACAGATTGGGCTCTTTGGAGACCTTCGTTGCGTAGATCACCAATGGCTGCTTAGACTTTACCGTAGGATTCTGCCCCCTCCTGCATCAGACTCCACTAACGACGGTCGAAAACCTGCCAAAACTGTGATGGTTTTGCCGGGGAGTTTTGTCATAGCCAAGTGCCTGATTTCACGTGGGCGCGGATGGAATGACCAAATGGACCGTTTTTGGCGCATATGTTTTGGCAGGGGGTTTATGTCCTTGAGGCCGACGCTGCTGATAAGATTAAACAACCGCCCGCCAAAGCCCAGTTCTTGACGAAGATAGACATTTGCCAAGGATCAGACGGCACAAAATGAAAAACACTGGTCACGAGACAGTACAAGGCCAGCGCCCAGCCGACTGGTCTCAGAAACTTGCCTGCAATCAGAAGACTTGCAGCCAATGCGTTGAATGCGAGCGAGGGCCAGACAAGCCATTCCGGCAATCCAAAGCCCGTTAAGAGCTCTTGCGCAGGATCGGGGTTAATTGCTTTCTGCGCAGCCCCGGCAATAAACAATATCGCTAGAAGATATCGTCCGACAGCCCATTCAAATCGATTGGTCATCCTGTAGGGACAAAGGTCAGACTAAGGCCATTCAGACAGTGCCGTTTGCCGGTAGGCTTTGGCCCGTCATCGAAGACATGACCCAGATGGCTGCCGCAGCGACGGCAGTGGACTTCTGTTCGGACTTGAAAAATGAACTTTCGATCTTCTTTCGTGCCAACAGCATTCGGCGGGCTTTCAAAGAAACTCGGCCAGCCGGTTCCGCTGTCGTATTTTGCGGCGGAGCTATAGACTGGAAGATCGCATCCGCGACACTGGAAAGTGCCAGCACGCGTCTCGTCGTTTAAGGGACTGGTGTAAGGGCGCTCGGTCTCTTCTTCGCGCAACACGAGGTATTCGTTCTCGCTCAGGCGCGCGCGCCACTCTGCGTCACTACGACAAATCTCAAAGCCACATGACGCGGCCTGTAGTGGCTTGGCTGCCAAGGCGGCACCCGTGGTCAAGAGAAATGCTCTTCGATTCATGCGTCACCTATTTTGAAAATGCACGGATGAGCCAGCGAGGGGGAG
>JBAUGO010000015.1:0-8059 GCA_049679775.1 Anderseniella sp. | reverse complement strand
TTGCTGGCGCGTATGCGTGCCCTGCTGCGTCGCGCGGCCGAACAAGAACCAGCCAATGTGCTCACCTTTGCCGATGTGACGCTTCACCTGGATCGGCGCACGGTGAAGCGTGGCAACTACACCAGTCGCCTGACCGCAAAAGAATTTGAATTGTTGGAATTCTTGCTCCGTCATCCGCGCCAAGTGTTGACGCGCGCGCTGTTGATGGATCGCGTCTGGGGCTATGATACGGAAGTTGAGTCGAATGTGTTAGAGGTTTATATACGCCAACTGCGCAAGAAACTGGGAGAGCCTGATCTGATTGAAACCATGCGGCATGTCGGCTATGTGTTGCGTGAATCGGAGCGCTAACCATGTCGTTACGTTGGCGCTTGACGCTCTGGCAGGTTGGTTTATTAGCCACCATTCTAATTGTGTTTGCCATTCTCTCTTATCGCTTTCTGGCTGCCGGGCTAGCGCAGGAAGTGGATAAGAGTCTTCAGGAACGTGCTCAACATGTCTTACATGCGCTTCAGGTTGTCCCCAACCGGCAGCTTGCCCCGATCTCCGCGCCTACTGATGAATTTGCTACCCCTGGCGTCTATGTACAAGTGCTGACACCGCTACACGTCGTAGTGGCGCATTCTGACAATTTGGGCTGGCAAAAGTTGCCAGTCGCCGCCCGCCCTTTTCAGGCAGCATTGGCCGGACGGCCTTCATACCTGACTGAACTAATAGGTCAGCAACCGGTTCGCCTCTACTATCAGGCTGTTTTACGCGAGGGGCGACCAGTGGGTGTCGTCCAGGTGGGACAATCTCTGCGCACCTTGGAGATCACCCTACGCCAACTGCAAACTATCTATCTAACGGGTATTGCCATCGCCCTGATTCTGGGCGGCAGTGTTAGCTGGCTAGTTGTGCGTGTGGGGTTACAGCCTGTGACACAAATTTCACAGACGGCCTACCGCATTGCCCAGTCGGGTGATCTACAAGAGCGGCTCGTCTATGACGGCCCACAGGATGAAATCGGGCGTCTGGCAACTACCTTTAATCAAATGATGGCACGCGTGGAGGCGGTCTTTGAAGCGCAACACCGCTTTATAGCCGATACAGCCCACGAGTTGCGTACGCCCTTGGCCACCATGCTGGGCAACCTTGACTTACTGCAACGCTACGGGGATGATGCACAACGCCGCCGGCAAGCATTGGTAGCCATCAAACGCGAAGGCGAACGCACGGCTCGTCTCGCGGCAAACCTGTTATTAATGGCGCAAGCCGATGCCGGTCAACAACTCGACTTACACCCCGTGGCTCTGGATGAAGTGCTGCTCGAAGTATACGAACAGACCGTAGGGTTGACCAACAACATGCTTATAACCTTGGAGCAATGTGAAGAAGCCCCGGTGCTGGGCGACCGCGACCGGTTGACCCAACTGTTGGTTAATCTGATCGACAACGCCTGTAAATATGGCGAACTGGGAGGGCGGATAACACTCTCTCTGACCTGCCAAGATAGTCAGGCGTGCATCACTGTCGCCGACAGCGGCCCAGGCATTCCGGCGGCAGATCTGCCGCACATCTTTGAACGCTTTTACCGCGGATGCGGTTCGCTTGCTACCGGTAAGTCCAGCACGGGGTTAGGTCTGGCGATTGTCAAATGGCTTGTAGAAGCACATGGCGGCACGATTGCGGTTGCCAGCCAGGTGCAGCAAGGCACAACCTTCACCATCCGGTTGCCGCGCGATAAAAATGCATTAGCACTTTCCACACCGATTGCACATGCGGCATCTGCCCCCACCTCTTGATGCGCGATACTCAGTAATCGGCTTTACGCGGAAATCCTGAACCAACCAGCAATGTCTGGCTGGCCATCGCGCACAAAACGCTAGTATCTTTTTCATTTTCGATTCAGTTTCCTTTGCTACCATCAAAACTGGTTGCGGTTTTACGCCAAGATTGGCGTATAAGCAGCTGCCTCCAATTTTTTATGCAAGGGAAGCAAGGTTATGAATCGAAAAGAAAAAACCATCATCGTTACCATCATTGCCAATCTGGTGTTGGTGGGGCTGAAGTATGGACTGGCCGCCTCTTCCGGCAGTCTGGCCTTGCGCGCCAGCGCCTGGCACTCATTGGCCGATGTCTTTATCTCGCTCTTTGTGCTGGTCGGCCTGTTGTTGAGCCGTTGGGAAATGGACCGCCGGCGCAATCAGGTGAGCGTCATTGAAAATCTGGTGGCTCTGGTCGTCGCCGGCTTCATTTTCTATGTGGCCTATGACATCTTTCAGGAAACGATCCTCAACCGTGAAACGCCCGATCTGCGCAACCTCTGGCCGGTGACCCTCGGTTCATTGTTGACGGTGATCATCACCTATTTCACGGCACGCTACAAGGAGTATGTAGGACGGATCACTAGCTCGCCCAGTTTGATCGCTGGGGGTTATCACTCGCGTATGGACCTCTATGCCTCCGTGCTGGTCGTGGTCAGTCTGGCGGCGTCGGCAGTTGGTTTGGGCGCACTGGATCGGCTGGCCGCTGTGATCGTCATCCTCTTTGTGCTGGTAGCCGCCTGGGAGATCGCCGGTTCAGCCTTGAGCGCGCTGCTGCAAGGCGGTGTCTTGAACCTGGCTGAGGAGGATGTTACGCACATGCGACAGCACACCCGCCGTTTTATTCGCTATGGGATGGGCGCGCTCCTCCTCTTTACGCTGCTCTCGGGCATCTATAGCATCCAGCCGGGGGAACGGGGCGTTGTGCGACGCTTTGGCCGCGTGGTAAGCGAGGTAGGAACAGGGCTACACTATCGACTACCGTTGGTGGATCGGCTGGACCGGGTGGCGATGACGCAGGTGCGCCAGGTGCAGACCGGCACGGTCTTAGCACTCACCGGCGACACCAACCTGATTGAGGTTGAGCTGAGCGTCCACTACACCGTAAACGATGCCGTTGCTTTCCTTTTTAATGTCAATCAGACTGAGCAACTGGTGCGCCAAAGCGCTGAAGCCGCATTGCGCCAGGCTGTAGCTGCCCGCAATGTGGATGAATTGCTCACCACTGGACGCCAGGCGATTCTGGCCGTAACGCTCACACGCATCCAGGCGTTGCTTGACCAAAACCTAGCTGGCATCCAGGTTGCGAATGTGCAACTGCAACAGGTCAATCCACCTACCGCAGTGGCCGAAGCCTTCCGCGATGTGGCCAGTGCGAGCGAAGACAAGAATACCTATATCAACGAAGCGCTGGCTTACCAGAATGAAGTTGTACCAGTAGCGCGCGGCGATGCGGTCAAGATCACAGAAACGGCTGCGGCTGAAAAACAACGGCGCGTCGACCTGGCCACCGGAGAAGCCGCGCGCTTTGCGCAGAAGTTGCTCGCGTATCAGAAGGCCCCGGAGGTCACGCGCACCCGGCTCTATCTGGAAGCTCTGGAAAAAGTCTTGCCCAAGGCCAATAAATTTATTCTTGATCCGAGCATTGAGACCGACACCACCGACCTCTGGTTCAACAACGGCCAATAGGCTGGCAATCTGGCCGGATTGCCGGCCAGCAAAAATCTAAAAGGAGATTCTCTATGCGTTTTCTACGCAATTTTCTCATTGGCATCCTCTTTCTTGCCTTGATAGCCGTGAGTTTAATGTTCTATCAAGTCGATACAACCGAATATGCGATTGTCACCCAATTTGGTCAGCCGGTGCGCTCGGACACGGAGCCTGGTCTCTACTTCAAACTGCCTGACCCGATCCAGAGCGTCCTGCGGCTGGATCGGCGCACGCAGATTTACAACTTGGTGCAGACCGAATTTCTCACCAAAGATAAGAAAAATATTCTGGCGGAAGCCTACACCACCTGGCAGGTGGCTGACCCGTTGCGCTTCTATGCCAGCGTGCGGACACCGATTGGGGCTGACACGCGGCTGGCTGATATTGTGGTGTCAGAGTTGGGTGCGACATTGGCGCAATATGACCTGACCAACCTGGTGACTACCGAGCCTGCCACCATGCAAATGGATACGATGATGAATCAAGTGACCGAGCAGGTGAATCAACGCGCCACTACCTATGGGTTTACTGTCACCGATGTGCGGCTAAAAATGCTCAACTTCCCAGAGGCCAACCGGCAGAGCGTCTTTCAGCGCATGAAGGCGGAACGTGAGCGCATCGCCCGCCAGTTGCGTTCGGAAGGCACCGAAGAAGCGACCAAGGTGCGCGCCATCGCCGACGCCGAACGCACCACAATTCTCTCGGCGGCGCAACGCGATGCGGAGCGCGTGCGCGGCGAGGGAGAAGCCGAGGCTATTCGCATCTATGCCGAAGCGTTTGGCCAGGACCCGGAGTTCTACCAATTCCTGCGCACGCTCCAAGCCTACGACCTCGTGATCAATGACGGGACGACGCTGGTGTTGCCTGCCGATTCGGAACTGCTCAAGTACCTGAACCAGAACGGCAACGACATTCAGCAGACAGCGACCACCACGGAGCCGACCGCAGCGTCGACTACGGTGTCGTCCCCCACTGGCGATGACCAGCAAACAACCAAGCCGTAACGGAGGTAACCCAATGGATGAACGAAATACACCCGATCTTTCGCCTGATGCAGAGCCGGGACGACCAGCGCAACCGGAGCCGGCCGGCAGTGAAGAGCAACCAGCCATAACACCCCCGCCTGCACCTCGGCAGAACAGCCTGCGCACTACGCTGATTGCCCTGGCGCGTCTGTTGGGCCGCGGCTGGCGTATGGCGCAGCTGGTTCTTCAAGGGGATGGCTACTCACCGCTGGAGGATGTGCGCGCAGCCTTTGCTCATCTCAATCCACGGCGTATTCTCCTGGCGCTGGCTGGACTGGCGCTACTGACCTATCTACTTTCCGGTATCTACACCGTACAGCCCGGCGAGGCGGCAGTCGTGCGGCGTTTTGGTCGCGTAGTCACACCGCTGGTGACAGAAGGGTTGCACTATCGACTGCCCTGGCCGATTGAACAAGAAGACGTGATCAATATTGCTGAAATACGCCGCGAAAGCGTCGGGCTGACGGAAGCTGAGCCGGAACATCCCTTGCACCTGGAAGACCCCGGGAAGCTCCAGGTACTCAGCGGTGACACCAATATTGTGGACTATGAAGTCATTGTGCAATATCAGGTGCGCGACCCGACAGCCTATCTCTTCAACTTGAACTACCCCTCCTATCAGGTTGTACGTGACGCCGTGCGCGCGGCCGTGACCCGCGTGAGTGGAAGCACCGGCGTGGATGAGATCCTCACCAGTGAACGGCAGTCGTTGCAAAACGCGCTGCGTGAGACGGTTCAGGCATTGCTTGATCAATACGACAGCGGGCTGGCCGTGATCAGTGTTAGCCTGCAAAAAGCCTATCCGCCCGATGAAGTAGCTGATACATTCCGTGATGTCTCCAGCGCGCGGGAGGACAAGGCGCGCACCGTCAACGAAGCCGAATCCTATCGCAATAGTATAATTCCCGAAGCGCGCGGCCAGGCCGCGCGCGTGCGCGCCGAAGGCGGCGGATACGCGCTCACCCAGGTCAATCAAGCCACCGGTGCAGCCCAAAGTTTCAGTGCGATCTTGCAAGAGTACCAGACCAACAGTAAGATCTACGGCGAAGCAGTCACGCGCTTCCGCCTCCACCTGGAGACCATGGAGCGTGTGATGCCCCGTGTAAAGACCTATGTGGTGCAGCCGGGCGAGCGGATCAACTTGCGTCTGCTTAATGGCGGACAGGTGAACACATTCCCGCCGATACCGGGGCAATAAGCGCAAAAGCGAGTAGAGCAATGAATGAAAGCTGGAAACAAATCTGGCAAGACATACGCACGGCGTTGCGCGAGCCGGAGAGCCGGGAACAGGCCCACGGAGCTACAGAAACCGTCAATGTACCTGCGGATGAGTCCCCGATTGGCGAATCAGAACAGGTTGCGGAAGCAGTACAGACGCAACTACAAGCAATGGATAACGCCGCGCTGCCAACACAAGTTAATGAAGATGTTGCTACAGCAGAAATGCCGATAGTAGCCGAATCCACGGAGCCAATTGCTGAAAGAAAACCATGGGGTAGCCGGTTCGATAGGTTGCTTGGGGTTGGCGTGGTGCTGGTATTGGGGTTTCTTCTGTGGCGCAACGGCTGGTTGGCTCGCGCCTTACCACCGCCGGCACCCAACGTCGTTGCTACCTTTAACGGTGGTCAAATCACGGTTGAAGATGTCCAACAACACCTGGCACTCCTAGTTCCCGATATAACCATGCAAGCGCAGTTTCGTGATGTAGAGTCGTACCGTATGATCGTGCAAGAGATGCTCAGCGATGAATTGGTACGCCAGTGGGCAACGGAACGCAAAGCGGATCGCGATGAAAATCTCCAGCACGTGATGAAACATATCACCGAAGAGATTAACCTGGATGAGTTACACGCTCAAATGCACAAAGACCAGATGGGTGTGGCCGAAGGCGATATCCAGGCTTACTATGAGGCAAACCGGACGCAGTTTGGCGACCAAACCCTCACCCAAGTGCGCGATCAGATCCGTGGCACGCTGGAGGCACAGCAGGAAGATCAGTTTGTAGCTAATTACATCAAGGGACTGATGGAAAATGCCACCATTACCCGCGACTTCGCGCTGCTGGACGTGCCGGAACCGGAGGAACGTGAGTTACAGGCATACTATACCGCCAACCTGGCGCAATATAGGCTGCCTGCTCAAGCCATTGTCGATGAAGTGCGTATTGTGGTCGGAGAAGACGAAGTCATCGCCCGTCAGCAGGCAGACAAAGCCCTCGTACGTCTGCGGGCCGGTGAAGAATTCGCTGCTGTCGCCAGAGAGGTTGGAGGAGTGCCTGTCCCCACAGGTGGCGTCGCGATAAGTGCGGGCGTGCGCGAGGCCACCTATGATACGATGGTTTTTACGCTGGACGAGAACCAAATCAGTGACGTCTTCCAAAGTGGCGACACCTTTTATATTGTCCGTTTGCGTTCGCGACAACCCGAGCGCCAACACAGCCTGGATGAAGTGCGTTCCCAGGTGCGTAAGGCTGTGTTACAGGAAAAAGAGCGCGATTGGTTTATGGAAAAGGCGGATCTCACCCTCTTTACTGTCCACGGCAAACGGTATACCGTTGGCGAGTATTGGCAGGAATATCAGGAATTGCCTATTGCCTTTGTGACCGAATACCAGGGCAATGAAGGGCGCAAGCAGCTGGCCGAACAAATTATTGAGCGTATGCTCCTTGTGGAAGACAGCTATGACCGCCTCCTGACGGCTGGTAACGAGAGCGAGTTGGAGGAAGTGCGCCTTGACGTGCTGGCTCAGATGATGGAACAGGAAGAGGTAGATGATCAGATCGAGGTGACTGATGAAGAACTCCAGACCTATTATGACCAAAATCAGTCTATGTTCGTTGCGCCGCCACAGTCCCGCATTCGCCAGATTCTCATTCGGCTCGGTCAGACCGAAGACGAACGTAAGCGCGCGTGGGACAAGGCGAACGAAGCTTACAAACAAGTGGCCCCCGGTCTTTTTCAGCAGGGCGAAGATTTTGCCGATGTCGCCCGTCAATATTCAGAAGACGAGGCAACTGCCGGCAACGGTGGTGAAGTGGCGGGTTGGATAAGCGAGGGGGTTGATCTCTTATCCGAATTGACCGAACATCCCTTGCACCAGCAAGTCCTATCACTAAGTGTAGGTGATATCAGCGCTCCGTTTGAGTGGGACGGTGCCATCTACATTATCCAGGTGATCGAGCGCAAGGAGCCGGAGCCACTTGTTTTTGACGGAATCAAGGAATTGCTGCGTGAAGAATTACGCGCCCGCAAACACGACGAACTGCTGGGCCAACTTCAGCAGAAGCTGTTCACAACCGCTGATATTCAAATTTATGACAGCGTAATCGCCACAAGCCTGGTCGAATCGGCGACGTCGGTGCCATAACACTGCACGCTAATGTTGTAAGACGTTTGTGTTATGGCACCACAGATGCAAGGTGAATTTTCGTAAAAGTGATGCCCTAACAGTTGTCTCCAAAAGGGCGCTGCGGCCTGAACCACAACGCCCGAACCTGTTACGGATTATGCTGGATGAGCG
>JBAUGO010000014.1:0-2585 GCA_049679775.1 Anderseniella sp. | reverse complement strand
AGACAGACTAACCTGATTGGCAAATCAAGAAGAGGTTTGGCAAGCAACTGAATTTGCCGACTGACGGCTGACTGGGTAACGTCAAGTTCACTTGCCGCAAGGGTAAAGTTCATATGTCGGCCTGCCGCCTCAAATACCAGCAAGGCAGTTGATGGGGGCAGGTTTTTTCGTAGAGCAATGGCCATGAGAATTATGTGTTGCCGCTGGTGATTAGTTCAAAAGAAGCATAACCCTAACAGTGCCAGCCATGATCTGCAATCATGTCTGATAATTCTATTCCGCTGCCTGTTTGCTGCCTCGCGCAAGAACTGGAGCCAGATATTGTCCTGTATATGAGCGCTCCACTGTGGCCACGTCTTCAGGCGTTCCTGTGGCAACGATCTCTCCGCCACCGTCGCCACCTTCGGGACCCAGATCAATGATCCAGTCTGCGGTTTTGATCACTTCAAGATTGTGTTCGATAACAACAACAGTATTGCCGTGTTCGACCAGCTCATGCAGAACCTCGAGCAATTTGGCGACATCATGAAAATGCAGGCCGGTTGTCGGCTCATCGAGCAGGTAAAGTGTGCGGCCTGTGGCGCGTTTTGACAGCTCCTTGGCCAGCTTGACCCGTTGTGCCTCCCCGCCTGACAGGGTTGTCGCCTGTTGGCCTACCTTGATGTAGCCCAGTCCAACGCGTTCCAGCGTCACCAGCTTGTCGCGCACAGAAGGCACAGCGCGGAAGAAGTCAGCTCCTTCGGCAACAGTCATGTCCAGGATATCTGCAATCGACTTGCCCTTGAATTTGATATCAAGAGTTTCGCGATTATAGCGCTTGCCATGGCAGGCATCGCACGTGACATAGACATCGGGCAGGAAGTGCATCTCGATCTTGATGACGCCATCTCCCTGGCATGTTTCACAACGTCCGCCCTTGACGTTGAACGAAAATCGACCTGGTCCATAACCGCGGGCTTTTGCTTCCGGTAGGGCTGAAAACCAATCCCTGATGGGTGTAAAAGCGCCTGTATAGGTGGCGGGATTTGAACGTGGTGTTCGCCCAATTGGGGACTGGTCAATGTCGATGATCTTGTCCAGCAACTCCAGACCGTCAATGCGGTCATGTTCGGCAGGCATGGTGCGCGCCTTCATCAGTTTTCGGGCGGCGGCCTGGTAGACAGTATCGATCAGCAGTGTTGATTTGCCGCCACCTGATACACCTGTGACGCAGGTGAACAGACCAAGCGGCAACTCTGCTGATACGTTCTTCAGGTTGTTGGCGCGAGCCCCGGACACCTTGACCATGCGCTTCTTGTTTGGTTTGCGACGGTTGGCAGGAACAGGCACCATCATTTCACCGGTCAGATATTTTCCGGTTATTGAGTTCTTGTTGGCCATGATCTCGGCAGGGGTGCCTTCTGCCACAATGTTTCCACCATGGACACCAGCGCCAGGGCCGATATCGACGACATAATCTGCCGTGTGGATCGCGTCCTCGTCATGTTCAACAACGATCACCGTGTTGCCGATGTCGCGCAGGTGTATCAGGGTTTCCAGCAATCTTGCGTTGTCGCGTTGGTGCAGGCCGATGGAGGGTTCGTCGAGCACATAAAGAACGCCCGTAAGCCCTGAACCAATTTGCGAGGCAAGGCGAATACGCTGGCTTTCGCCACCTGAAAGTGTGCCGGACTTGCGCGACAGACCGAGATAATCCAATCCGACATCAACGAGAAACTTCAACCGCTCACGGATTTCCTTCAAAATGCGTGCAGCAATTTCCATTTCCTTGTTTGATAGCTTGCCGGACAATTCGTTGAACCAGTCATTGGCGACCTTGATCGACATCAGCGAAACCTGTGCGATGTGCAGCCCGTCAATCCGGACCGCAAGCGCTTGCGGTTTCAGCCGGTAACCACTACATGCCTGACACGGGTGATCAGACTGGAATTGCGCCAATTCCTCACGCACCCAGCTGGAATCGGTTTCGCGCCAGCGGCGTTCGATATTGCCAACAACACCTTCAAACGGCTTTTTGGTTTTGTAGGAACGAAGGCCATCATCATACACAAACGTGATTTCTACATCGCCCGTACCATGCAGGATTGCATCCTGTACCGTTTCATCAAGCTCATCCCAGGGCGTGGACATGCTGGCCTTGTAATGCTTGCAGATGGCGTCCAGGGTTTGTGTGTAATAGGGTGAGGTAGACCCGGTCTTGGCCCACGGCAGAATAGCGCCCTGACGTAATGACAAGCTTCTGTCCGGCACCACAAGATCAGCCTCGAAGCGCAGTTCAGTACCGAGCCCGTCACATGACGGACACGCGCCAAACGGGTTGTTGAACGAAAACAATCGTGGCTCAACTTCGTCAATTGTGAAGCCGGACACGGGGCAGGCGAACTTTTCCGAAAACGTGATGCGCTCATGTGTTTCATTGAGTGACTTGTTGGCGCTGCCGCCAGCCGCCGTATCTGCTTCGGCCAATGGCTTGTCGGCAAACTCCACAACGGCCAACCCGTCTGACAGTTTCAGTGCGGTTTCGAAACTATCTGCCAGCCGCGTGGCGATGTCGTTGCGCACCACAAGGCGGTCCACCACCACGT
>JBAUGO010000013.1:0-3200 GCA_049679775.1 Anderseniella sp. | reverse complement strand
TTCCACACCTGAAACAGTCGCTTGTCTCACTGCAATCGACAGACATCAACCGCTGCGCCCAGAGCTGGTTGGCCGCCGCTCCCGCCGCGATGATCACGAAGGCCCGGATTATCGATAAATCCATTTCCACCGTTCTGCATACTGGCCTTGCCCTGTTGATGTTTCCAAAGGCGCGGTTTGTCTATCTGCAGCGCCATCCCATGGACGTGTACTGGTCGGCCTATAGAGAAATGTTCGGCATCAATGCCATGAACCATACCTACAGCCCGCCCCAGTTGATCCGACATATCAGACTCTACAATCACCTGATAAACCTCTGGCAGGAACGCTTTCCTGACCGCATCCGCATCCAGCGCTATGAAGACCTTGTGGCAAACCCGATACCGCAGGCACAGGCAATTATCGCTCATGTTGGGCTTGAGTGGAATGATAGCTGTCTGGAGTTTCACAAGTCTGAAACCGCAGTACGCACAGCCTCGATGGCACAGGTACGCCAACCCGTGAATACAGCCTCCATTGGCCGGTGGAGAAAATACCAGGCTGAGCTTGCTCCCGTCGCAACAGAATTGGCCGACATGATTAGCACTTACGAACAGGCAGATTCCGCATGACACCGTCCACAATAGAGCAAATGTGGCAGGAAGCCCGCGCTGTTCAGGCCAAAGGCAAGCTGACCTTGGCTCGCAAACTGTTTCTCAAAGCCCGCAAGGCAGCTCCAAAAGCGCCGGGCCTTGCCATTGAACTGGGTGTTCTTGAAGCGCAGATGGGGCTTTTGAAAAATGCTGAAGCGACATTGCAGGAGGCAATTCGTCTGGCCCCGCAATCAAGTGATGCACACTACAATCTGGCAGAGGTTTACCGTGCAAACCACAAGTATGGCAGTGCAATTGCTCCCTTTCAAACCGTCCTGCGCCTGGCTCCTGATCATGCAGAAGCCATGTTTGGCCTTGGCAATGTTCTGTTGGAATTGGGCAAGTTTGCCGAGGCAACACCTTTGCTCGAGGCCGCAGCTAGCCGGCTGAAGAATGATCCTGAAGTGCAGGCAACCTACGCAGAAGCACTGATGGAAGGTGATGAGCCTCGCAAGGGCCTGGCGATGCTGAACGAAGTCATCAAGAACCACCCGGATGACTTGAATGCCAACCTGACTTTCCTGCGCGGCCTTTTCTTTCATTCAAGACCGAGCCAGCTCGCACGCCACACGCGTCATATGGAACAACAGTTTGATATGGACAAGGTTTTGGCGTCCTATGATGTTGAGGATGAATCGGCCATTCGCATGCTTGGCTTACTGGGTGACTGTTATCAGGCGGCTGCCCTGCCGGAGCGAGCAAAGCTGGTAGCGGGTCTATTATATCGGCGTAAGTCATCACGCGATGAAGGTGCGTTGTTAAATGGCATCCTTGCGGTCCAGGATGGAGACTTCGACGAGGCCGAAAATTGGCTCAAACAGGTTTCTGGCAAAAAATCGCACATCATCAGTGCGTTGTATCAATTATCCACGATCAACAGGCTGACGCTTGAAGCGGAGCCCACCTTGCAACAGGTCATGTCAGACACCTCACCTGAGGCCAGATCCATGCGCATGTATGCCGGCATGGCACTTTACCGGTTGTTATCGCGCAATGGCCGTCATTCTGAGGCTTTCGCAGCACTCGCCGACTCCAGAGCCATCCGGGCGGAAGATTTTCCAGACACCCCTGATGGTGCAAACAAGTCGCAAGACACCAATATCCAGATCTTCACGCCGGCTTTTTATGCAACCCGCGGCACTGAAGGTTTTGACGGGGATGGTTGCGTCTTCATCGTTGGAATGATGCGATCGGGTACCACCTTGACCGAGCAAATTCTGGCAGCACATCCGAAAGTTCATGCTGGTGGCGAACGCGATGACATGATGACCATCATGGAAAGTCTGCGCCATGACATGACCAAGGTGAGCGACTTACCACCAGACTGGGCCCAAAAAATTGGCCAAAAACTGCATGAGGAAATGTTCAAAGGGGCAAACAACGCAAGCATTGCGACTGACAAATTGCCAGGTAACATCAATTATGCGGGCCTAATCCGCTTCATTCTGCCAAAAGCGAAATTCATTTTTTGTCACCGCACACCACAAGACTGCGCCTTGTCCAACTTTGAGCAGAACTTCTCGAACGTCATGCGTGCAAGCTTTGACCTCAAGGCTTTGGCGCATAAATACGCATTGCATGAAGAAATTGCGCAATACTGGATTGACGTAACCAAACACGACATGTTCGACCTGAACTATGATGCGATGGTGCAGGATCCTGAGCCACATATCCGTAAAATGCTGAACTTCATCGGATTGGAATTTGATGAGGCCTGCCTCTATCCCAATGAAGTCAAACGCGAAATTCGCACCGCAAGCGTGTTCCAGGTCCGCCAACCCATATCCGCAAAATCCGTCGGTAGATGGAAAAGATACGAAACGGAACTGGAACCATTTACAGTTGAGCTTGAAATGTGGCGCAAAAAGCGGGGAATAAAGCCGTTATGAAATTTGCCGCAAACCTGTCGATGATGTTTACGGAATACGACTTTATTCAACGGTTTCAAGCAGCTGCGGACAATGGTTTCAAGGCAGTCGAGTACCTGTTTCCGTACGAGCATGATGCTGGCGTGCTGGCTGGCCACCTTGCGAAAAACAGTTTGCAACAGGTGCTTTTCAACATGCCACCGGGCAATTGGGATAGCGGTGAACGCGGTATCGCATCACTGCCAGGACGTGAAAATGAATTTCAAGAAAATGTGGACATTGCAATAAGTTATGCAAAAGCGCTGCAGTGTCCCAGATTGCACTGCATGGCCGGATTGCGCGATGACACCATTGCTTATGAGGTGCAGCAGGCAACCTATATCAGCAATCTTCGCAAGGCAGGTGAGCGCTGCAAAAGCGAAGGCATTCAGCTTTTGATCGAGCCCATTAATTCTACCGACATGCCCGGTTATTTTCTCAGCAGTTTCGATTATGCGCTCGAAATTTTACGCGAAGTGTCCGGCAATTTTCCTGACCTGATAAAACTGCAATTCGACATCTATCATTGCCAGATGATCCATGGCGATGTTCCTGCCTGGCTTGAAAGATGCCACCACCAGACAGCACACCTGCAAATTGCAGGCGTCCCTGGTAGGCATGAACCCGACATTGGCACCTTGCCCCTGAATGACATCATCGC
>JBAUGO010000012.1:0-3668 GCA_049679775.1 Anderseniella sp. | reverse complement strand
CGCTCATGTCGAGCTGGGTGAGGGCGTTTTGCTGAACATCAACTTCCCCGATTGCGCGCCTGAAGATGTGAAGGGTGTACAATATACTCGCCAGGGCAAACGGGATCAAAACCTGCTCATGCTGGATCAACGAACCGATGCGCGCGGTCGTGATTATTTCTGGCTTGGTTTCAAACGACATCAATCACGCCCGGAAGCCGGAACAGACCTTCATGCCGTTTACAACGGTTATGTGTCCGTGACGCCGTTACATACCAATCTGACCGAGACAGGTTTGTTGGCGCGTCTGCAAGCCAGCGCGAGCTGAGGTCAAGATATATGGCAGCGGCCACCGACCAGCAGAAAATCGAACTCATCATGAGCCTGAGGGCACAAGGTATTCGCGACACCCGTGTGCTGGAAGCCATAGAAACGGTTCCGCGTGAACTGTTTGTACCGGAAGCGTATCAGGACATGACCTGGTCTGATCAGGCATTGCCAATTGAGTGCGGTCAGACACTGTCTCAACCGTTCATCGTTGCGTACATGACCGACAAACTGAAGGTGGGTGAGCGCATGAAGGTTCTCGAGATCGGGACCGGCAGTGGATATCAAGGTGCCATACTCGCACAATTGTGCAGGCGGGTTTACACACTCGAGCGCTATCGGACCTTGTTGAAGAGCGCCGAAGATCGCTACAAGACATTGCGTCTGGCAAATGTCACAACCGTGTTGGCGGATGGCACAAGGGGCTGGCCCCAGCAAGCGCCATTTGATCGTATCATTGTTACCGCAGCTGCAGCGCAATTGCCGCGCAAGCTGATTGAGCAATTGGCTGTTGGCGGTATTCTGATTGTGCCTGTAGAGGTTGCTCCGGGCAAACAGGAACTATTGCGAATTACACGCACACAAGATGATTTTGAGCGCGAAAGTTTAATGCCTGTGCGCTTTGTGCCGCTGGTTGAGGGTATTGCGCGCGGCATGTAATGCGCAGTTTTTCGGGTGATTGATTAAACCTGTACGAGAAAAATCAGGGCTTCCTTAACCGATAAACTCCTCCTTAACCTAAATCGTTCACTATGACCTCCAGTTCAGTTTGTTAGTTATGAGTTTGGGGTTTGTGTTATGAGTAAAACGACATTCAAGATTTCACGTATTGTTGCTGCAACAGCTACTGCTGCCCTCCTGGCAGGATGTTCAGGCACCGCAGATCGGTTTGCAGATTATCCAAGCATCGCGACAAGTTCGGTTTCCAAAGAGGAAACCAAGTCGGCAGCCGTTGAACGGGTCGAGACAACACCGTTGACTGGTGATCGTGTCTCAGAGGCTCGTCCATCATGGCAAAATGCGCCGTCTCCTGGCGCAGGTTACACTCCACCACAGCGTCAGGCCGCGATTGCACCTCAGCAGACATATCGTCCTGCTCAGACTACTGCATCAAATTCCGGTCAGATTACCGTACAGACAGGCCAGACAATGTATTCGCTGGCACGTGCCAACGGTTTGAGCGTTAGCCAGCTTGCAAGCGCAAACAATATTCGTGCGCCATATACGCTTTCAGTAGGACAGACACTGACAATACCTGGCGCCAGCAACCCGGTATCGCCGCAGCCAACCGTTGCTCAGGTAAGTGCTCCTGCACCACAGAGAGTTATCTCGTCTGCACCTAAATCAACCGGTTTGCACACAGTTAGCGCTGGTGAAACCCTGTATTCACTTGGTCGCACCTACAATATGCGCCCACACGACATTGCAGCAGCCAATGGGTTGAGCATGAGCCAGGGTCTGGCAGTCGGTCAGAAAGTGAAAATTCCAGGTGGCGGCAGTTCATCGCCAATTGCCAATTCTGCCCCAGCCCAGCTACCTCAGCAGAACCTTGCAGCCAAGCCAATTGTCAGCAAGCAGCATACGGAGAGAGTTGAGCAAGCTGAAGCAGCGCCGCAACAGGAAGCCCAGATTGAGCAAGTGGATAACGCGACCGGTTTCCGTTGGCCGGTCAAGGGTCGGGTGATTTCTCAGTTTGGACCAAAACCAAACAAGACCCGTAATGAAGGCATCAATATTGCGGTTCCAGAAGGAACTTCAGTACGCGCCGCTGAAGCTGGTGTCGTCGCTTATGCGGGTAACGAGCTCAAGGGTTATGGAGAGCTTGTCCTGGTCCGCCACCAGAACGGTTGGGTCACGGCTTACGCCCACAATAAGGAACTGCTCGTCAAGCGTGGTGATGCAATTCGTCGTGGTGATGTGATTGCCAAGGCAGGTCAGACCGGCTCTGTGACGTCACCACAGGTTCATTTTGAAGTGCGCCAGGGTGCGACAGCAGTTGACCCGATGAATTATCTGGGTTCGCAGACAGCATCGAACTGATCAAATACCAAACAGAACTGAACTGTTTGAAACCCGGCCTCTCACGAGGTCGGGTTTTCGCGTTTCGTGCGGTAGTGCTTCCACCATGGTGTCTGCGACATGAGCATGAGGATCAAAGCGGTTAGAAGTACAAAGGTTATTGGGTGGGAGACAAGATCCCATGCAAATGTGCCCAGATCGTTACGTGCACCAATCATGGTGCGACGATAGTTAGTGTCGATCATCGGTCCTAGGATAACGCCAAGTATGACGGGGCCGACCTGAAATCCATAGACTTTCAGGAAGTAGCCAATGACACCGAAGCCCAGCATCCAGTAAATGTGTGTAGGGTCATTCTGGATGGCATAGGCGCCGACGGCAGACAAAACCAGAATGAGGGGTATCAGGATGGCTTTTGGGCATTCGACAATCTTGGTGAACACCCTGATGCCGGACAGGCCGAACACAAGCAAGAACAGGTTTGCCAGGGTCAGGTTTCCCACGATGAACCAGAACAGGTGTGGAGTCTCCACCAGAAGCAAGGGGCCGGGCTTCAATCCGTGTATGAACAGCGCGCCGATGATGACAGCGGTGACTGCGTCGCCGGGGATGCCCAGTGTCAGCATTGGGATGAACGCACCACCGATAGCAGCATTGTTGGCCGCCTCTGGAGCAACAAGGCCTTCCTTCGCACCCTGTCCAAACGGCACTTCAGGGTTTTTGGTTGAACGCTTGGCATCGTCATAGGCAAGCAAGGCTGCAATATCGCCCCCGGTACCGGGCAAGGCGCCGATAATTGTGCCAATACCGGAGGCACGCAAGGCCACAAAGAAGTATTTCCTGATGTCTGCCATGCGCGGCAAGATGTTGCCAACAGACTGTTTCACGGCCGGCAAATGCAGGTTTCGTAATTGAACGAAGGCTTCTGCGGCACCAAAAAAACCGATCATAGCAACGATGTAGGGAATGCCACCCAGCAGGGATATGGTGTCGAATGTGAACCTGCCTTGTGCGGTCATCGGGTCCAGCCCAACCATGCCTATCAGGACGCCAAGTGCGCCTGCAAACACACCTTTGGCAAAACTTTCACCTGACAGTGTGCCGACCAGCAGAATGCCAATCAGCCCCAGCAGCATGTAGTCTCGTGAATTGAACTGGATGGCAAAATCAGCAATGGCGGGGGCAAAAAGGGCAAGGCCCAGCACGCCGACCATACCTCCAATGATCGACATGACGGTCGTGAGGCCAATTGCCTGGCCTGCTTCGCCGCGCTGGGCAATCGGGTAGCCTTCAATTGCGGTGGCAATGGCGCTGGGTGCTCCGGGTATGTTCAGCAATATGGC
>JBAUGO010000011.1:0-9902 GCA_049679775.1 Anderseniella sp. | reverse complement strand
GGGTGGGCTTCAAACTCTTTGCGCAACGGAGAGCTTTTTTTGAGATCGCCTGATACTACGAGTAGTCCACAACCTGACCATCCAACGCTAAGCGCACCAATACATGCTTTGTGACTTGTAGGAGATGAGGCATCAAGAACTATAAGCCTGGATGATCCAAACATTGATAGTGATTGTAGTTCTTGCAACAACAGTCCTGCATCTGCCGAGACATCGTTATCAACAAGTCGAACTAATTCTCCATCAGGATAATTATGACTATAGGAGGCGATAACATCGGATTTCAGTCGATTTGCAAGATCCCAATTTGGACCGCAAATCAAGGCGCCAGTATATTTTCCAAACCCACCTTTGAAGGCAGATAATAAAGCATCAGCCTTAATGACTGCCATTTAGTTGCTGGCCAAATGGGCAGCCAAGCGAGTGCGTATCTCTTGTCCAACTTGAGCTGCAGCTTGTTCTTCTGCATTGACCCTGGCCTGAACATTGGCAAAAGAAGCGTTTAATCTGTCATAAGGAACCTTGCTGAAGGCACTGCCTGAAAAAACAACTTGTTGTGACTGTAAATCCACAAGTGAAAACCTGGCGGTCAGATTATAGG
Organism: Anderseniella sp.; assembly: GCA_049679775.1. Classification (GTDB taxonomy): domain Bacteria; phylum Pseudomonadota; class Alphaproteobacteria; order Rhizobiales; family Aestuariivirgaceae; genus Anderseniella. The sequence goes on along the minus strand of JBAUGO010000011.1, from coordinate 9,301 downwards.
CAAGCCTGCGGTGAACTGTGTCAGATGTGTTGATCAAGGTTGCTGTTTGACCATCTGCTACGAGCTTTAATTGGTATTTGTCAGTTCCACCATGTCCAGCTGGCCGTATGGATTTTACAATTTCGTTTCGAACAAGTTGACCAACTCTGGTGGTTTGGGTTTGCACGCTAACTTGCACCAATTCATCAGACACCGATGATCCATCAGAGCGAGTGGCATACAAGGGTTGGAACCCGCATGCACTGAGGCTCAGCAGACAAATAAGAACAGTACTACGTATGATGTTTCTGGTACCCATGTTCATCCAGCTACAATATTCACCAATCTGTCAGGAACGACAATCACCTTTCTGACCGACAAGCCATCGAGACTTCGTACCACATTCTCGTCTGCCAGGCATATATCTTCCAGCTTATTTTTATCTGTACCTTTGGCGAGCTGAATTTCCGAGCGCTTTTTACCGTTAACCTGCACGACGATTATTACAGAATCACTTGATAATAATGAATTATTTTCAATGGGCCATGGTGCATCGCACACAAGTCCGTCCATTTTAAGAACTGTCCAACATTCCTCAGCAAGATGAGGCATCATGGGTGCAAATAATTGGATGAGCGTTCGTGTGGCTTCAGTTTGAGCCATTTTCATTTCAATTGATGAATCATTTGCAGGATTGCTGCCCGCAATTGCGTTTACCAGTTCATATATTCTGGCAATTGAGCGGTTGAACCTCAAACTTGAAATGTCATCACGAACTGCTTCGATACTTGCATGTGTAATGCGTCGTAATTGCTGAACATTTTTATCATCGGATGCTGCAAGCAGGTTGAAATCAATATCAACATTTGCGGCTGCTACTTCATTTGTAAGACGCCAAATTTTTTGAACAAACCGCCAAGCACCAGTGACACCGGATTCAGTCCATTCGATATCTCGTTCAGGCGGTGTATCTGATAACATGAACCATCGCGCAGTATCGGCTCCGTACTTATCGATGATATCGTCCGGATCAATCACGTTCTTTTTGGACTTGGACATCTTTTCGGCAGGTCCAACTGTCACTGCCGTTTGTGAGGATTCCTCAATCCAGCCCTTGTCTGTCTTTATGACATGGGCCGGCTCTATCCAGTCACCAGTTTCAGATCGATATGTTTCATGGATAACCATGCCTTGTGTGAACAATGATCTAAACGGTTCATCAAAATCAAGATGACCAGTTTTCCTCATCGCCCTGACAAAAAACCGCGAATAGAGCAGGTGAAGTATGGCGTGTTCGATACCACCAATATATTGATCAACAGGCATCCAGTAAGATGCTGCATTCTTGTCTACCGGGTTATCATTGTCTGGAGAACAAAAGCGCGCAAAGTACCAGGATGAATCAATGAATGTATCAAATGTATCTGTTTCACGTTGAGCTGGAGCATGACATTTCGGGCACGTAACATTTTTCCAGGCTTCATGACGTTCAAGAGGATTGCCCGGTTTGTCAAAATTAATATCGTCGGGCAACACGACCGGTAAATCAGCCAAGGGAACATCCACCACTCCACAAGTGTCGCAATGGATAAATGGTATTGGACAACCCCAATAACGCTGACGTGAAACACCCCAATCGCGCAAACGGAAATTTGTTTTTTGTTCGCCTGATCCCGCAGCCTTCAAGCGTCGTGCGACTTCAACCTTGGCTTCATCAACAGATAGGCCGTTGAGAAAGTCCGAGTTGATCATATGGACGCTTGCCTGATCCTTGTCGAGCAAGGCTTCACTGCCGATGGATACAGAAGCAGGGTCCATATCGACGGGGGCGACAACAGGTAAAACTTTCAGTCCGTACTTTCTGGCAAAATCCAGGTCGCGTTGGTCGTGTGCCGGGCAACCGAAAACAGCTCCCTCACCATACCCAATCAACACAAAGTTTGCGGCATAAACCGGTAAACGCAACCCATCTACAAATGGATGGCGCGCATAGATACCCAAAGCTATTCCCTTTTTTTCTGCGCGTTCAATTGCTTCTTCACTTGTTCCAAGGGCTGCGCATTCTTTCTGAAAATTTTGAACAGCTGTGGAGTGCAGGGCTACAGTATTGGTCAATTCATGATCTGCTGAAATTGCACAAAAACTTGCACCAAAAATTGTGTCATGACGCGTCGTGTAAACGGTGAGTTTTTCATCGAGCAAATTGCCGGATTCATCTTCCAGCAAAAAGGATATGAGCATCCCTTCAGATTTACCAATCCAGTTGCGCTGCATCAGGCGTACTTTTTCAGGCCAGTCAGTGAGCGTATCGAGTGCGGAAAGCAACTCTTCGGCCATATCAGAAATTTTCAGAAACCATTGCGCAAGCTCACGTTTTTCGACCGGCGCTCCTGAGCGCCAGCCCTTACCATCTATTACCTGTTCATTTGCCAGAACTGTTTGATCAACGGGATCCCAGTTTACAAGCGAGACCTTTCGTTCGACCAGGCCTGCTTTGTAGAACTCAATGAACATGCGTTGCTCATGTCCATAATAAGATGGATCGCAAGTGGCGAACTCACGAGTCCAGTCTATGGCCAACCCCATGGACTTTAATTGGCCACGCATGGTTGCAATATTTTCATATGTCCAATTCTTGGGATGGACCTTACGTTGCATGGCAGCGTTTTCAGCCGGCATGCCAAAGGCATCCCAGCCCATGGGATGAAGTACGTTGTAGCCAAGTGATTTGCGGAATCGAGCAATGACATCGCCCATTGTATAATTGCGCACATGGCCCATATGGATGCGGCCAGATGGATAGGGAAACATCTCCAGTACATAATACTTGGGTTTGTCGGATGTATTGCTGGCAAGGAAAGACCCAGAGTCAGTCCAGACTTTTTGCCACTTTGCTTCAACTGTGCGTGGGTTATACCGTTCGCTCGACATTTCTTGCTTATGCCTGTTAATTTGAATGGAACACGAAACATGTCCAGTATCAGGAAGCATCCTGATGGGCAAGCGAGACAGCCCTTGTCATGACGACTATTGAGAACCGCTATATAGATGTTAAAACCAGAATTGCCACTGCTGCGCTGAAGTCAAACAGGCAGACTGAGGAAGTGACACTGGTTGTCGTGTCAAAAACGTTCTCATCAGATGAAATTAAACCTGTGCTTGAGATGGGTCATATCAACTTTGGTGAAAATCGTGTCCAGGAATCACAATCAAAATGGCCTCTACTGAAATCACAATATAACAAGACCTGCCTGCATCTCATTGGGCCATTGCAAACAAACAAGGCAAGGGAGGCAGTTGAACTTTTTGACTGCATTCAAACCCTGGACAGGGAAAAGCTCGCAAAGGTGCTGTCAAGGGAGATCGAGCTTTCGGGAAAAAACCTGGAGATGTTTATCCAGGTGAATACGGGCGAAGAAGATCAAAAGGCCGGGATCCTGCCTGGAAATGCAGACGCGTTCATAAGACTATGTATCGAGGAATATCGTCTGAATGTAACCGGGCTCATGTGTATTCCTCCGGTATCCGAAAACCCCAAGCTACACTTTGAGATGTTGGGCGAAATTGCAAAGCGCAATGACTTGAAGAATTTGTCCATGGGTATGAGTGGAGATTATGAAACCGCCATCAAGTACGGAGCTACCCATGTGCGTGTTGGATCCGCCATTTTTGGATCAAGGTCCTAAGACCTGGTTACACACACAACGCTATCTCGGCGACAGCATTTGAGCAAATGCAAGAGGTGAGAATGTTTCAAGGCGATACAACCTTCTGTGGCTGAACCGTCGGATCGCCTGATATGCATGAAGATAGCGCTACCTTTGCCTTTCACGACAGGAGCTCTGTTATAGTCGAGGATTACAATCAGATCATACAGATTGTCTTCGCGCCATAATTTTTCATGGCGTGCAGGGCAAGGCAGTTTGACAAGGGAGTTATAGTGTTGAGATATAGGGTCATCACACCATCCCATATCTGGCTGTATAATTGTCGTAGGCAAAATTGTCAGTGGTCGTCTTATCCTGTCAGATCTGTACATTACTTGGTTTAAGCGCCAGGTACCTGCGGGGCTGGCATTGTCGCCCTCCCGTTTGAAATGGCTGATGCCAGCTCGCCCGATACTACAGGGAAAATGGACGCCATTTACCAAAATGGAGGCAATGTGAGTGTTCTTTCGGATGTAATTGATCGCGAATATCTGATTTAATGTGTTCATGAGTGATCTTCATATCCTTTGCAAAGCGACGGCGTGCAAACTAAGGTTCACTAACAAGCAAACAAAGTGTGGTTCATCAAATAAATGAGCATGAAGAAAAAAATTTTGATCGTCGACGATGACGATGCCTTGCGTGAAACGATAACTGAACAATTTTCCCTGCATGATGATTTTTCAGTTACAGCCCTCAACGGTGGTCTTCCTGCTGTCAATCATCTGAAAACCGAATTGGCTGATCTGGTCATACTGGACGTCAATATGCCTGATCTTGATGGTCGTGAAGCGTGCAAGATCATGCGCAAGAATGGTTATCGTGGTCCGGTTATCATGCTGACAGCCGAGAGTTCTGATGCCGATACAATTCTCGGCCTTGATGCAGGTGCAAATGACTATGTCACGAAGCCCTTCAAGTTTGCTGTTCTGCTGGCACGGATCCGATCCCAGCTCAGGCAGCATGAACAAAGCGAAGATGCTGTGTTCAAGATTGGACCTTATACCTTTAAGCCCAGTGCAAAGCTCCTACTGCTCGATGATAACAAGAAAGTCCGTCTGACTGAAAAAGAGACGTCTATTTTGAAGTTCCTGTATAGAGCAGGTGATCAGGTCATTGGTCGTGATGTTCTGTTGCATGAAGTTTGGGGGTACAATGCAGGTGTTACAACACATACGCTTGAAACCCACATTTATCGTCTCAGGCAGAAGATCGAAATTGATCCTTCGCACGCCCAGTTGCTGGTTACTGAGGCCGGCGGATATAAACTCGTTCCTTGATTAAGCTGACCTAAAACTACAATAGGCCGATTTGATGAGCGTTCGCTCGACTGTTGAAATGCTGAAGCAGATACCTCTGTTTGCGGATATTGATGAAGCGCATTTGCAAACACTTGTGTTTTCATCGGACGAGCTAGTCGTCCCACAAGGCCGCACAGTATTCGAAGCAGGTGATCCATCCACTTCTGCCATTATCATCAAGGAAGGTGATGGGGTTGTTGTGGACGGAGAAACGGGCAGCGTTATCGCGCTGGCGGGGCCTGGGTCGATTTTTGGTGAACAGTCAATGATCGCCGGGTTGCCCTATCGCGTGACATTGAATGCCAAGACAGAGTTGATCGGAATTGTAATTGAACAAGCTGTGTTCATGCGGCTGTGCTCAGAGTTCCCGGAGGTTGGCCAGATAGTGCTCAATGTGTTGAGCAAGCAGCTGGATAAATCATCTCAAGAGCTCAGTGCGGTTCAGGATTATTTCCAGGTTCAACCGGTTGATGAATTGATACCGCGTGAGGATTAGAGAATTTCAATAATAACGGGAACATGATCTGACGGACGATCCCATCCGCGTGCATTTTTGAGTATCTTAGGATTTTTACAACGTTGAGAAAGTCCTGGTGTTACCCAAATGTGGTCAAGTCTTCTGCCCTTGTTAGCAACTTCCCAATCGCGTGATCTGTAACTCCACCAGGAATAAATCTTTTCAGGCTCTGGAATTGCTGCTCGTATCGGATCATGGATATTTGCATGTTCCATTATCTTTAGCAGGCTTTGTGTTTCAACCGGTGTATGAGACACAACTTTCAAGAGTTGTTTGTGAGACCAGACATCGTTTTCCAGAGGAGCGACATTCAGATCCCCGGTAAATACATGGTCTTGATTCGTGATGTCAGCATGGGACTTGATCCAGCCTTGCATCTCTTCGAGAAATTGAAGCTTGTGCGAAAATTTTTCGTTCAGGTCAGGGTCAGGCTCATCGCCACCTGAAGGAACATACAAACTATGTACAGTGATGTTTGTTCCTGATGGCTTGATGCTTATGTGCCTGCCGTCATTCTTTCCACAGAATGTATGGATTTCTGAGTGATCAAATGGCAAGCGGGATACAATCGCTACACCGTGATGACCCGTGAATCCATTGTCAGCAATATAGGGATAGCCGTGATCAGAAAAAGTGGATGATGGAAATTGACCTGGCGGGCATTTTGTTTCCTGAAGGCAAATTATATCAGGTTCACATTCATTGATCAGTTTCACAACAAGCCCAGCGCGCAGTCGCACGGAGTTGATATTCCAGGTTGCAATCTTCACAGTTTAGCCAATCGAAGTTCGGTTAATTATCAGTGGCTGATTTTCGCTCTTTGCTACGTTTCACCACAAATAATTTTGGATCTGGAGTGGCCTGGTTATCCACGTTGGTTAGCTCAACACTGGTGCGTTGTCCTTTGCCATCCACGACAATCCATTGCACAAGCTGATTTTGCTCACGATCAAAAACCATCGTCAGCTCACCAGCAACAAGCTGGCCTTTTTCCTGCATGGTTATCGCCGTCAGGTTGGCCTGGTTTTCCACCTTGAGAATGATTGCTTGTTCGAAAAGATTTACCTGATCAGCCAGAACCAGTTTAAGTGGTGTTGCCGATAAAGGGTACTGATCATCCTGTTTGCGCTTGGTATTATTTACAGTAACCCAACTCCCATCAGAAATGACGATAAGTGGACTTGGCGGGGCATATTCGAAGCGCATCTTTCCAGGCTTGGAGATGTAGAAGATGCCATTTGCGACTTGCCCGCGCGGACTGGTCTGCACAAACTCTCCCTGCATACCGGTGATGGTATTCAGATAATTGTTAAGTTGGGTCAAAGCGGCCTTGTCATCATCAGTCATTTGAACGGCAGAAAGTGCTGGGACTGAAGTAGAAGACAAGATGATGGATGCCGGGGTCATGAGGCACATCATTGAGCCTATAAGTGTAATTGCGGCTTTCTTGATCAACTTGTTTTCTCCTGAATATTTCTGATGGCCTATACAGCGTCTGGTTTAATCTACATGCTTCGCGGCAATAGTTGGGCAAAAAATTCAGCCCATATCCTCGCCGACCAGAATTTCTCGCTTGCCAGCGTGATTTGCAGAGGAAATAACACCTTCTTGCTCCATGCGTTCTATCAGTGTCGCAGCCTTGTTGTATCCGATAGACAGCCTGCGCTGGATGTAGCTTGTTGAGACTTTTTTGTCACGCAATACCACTGCAACGGCCTGATCATACAACTCATCACCTGAACCACCACCGGTTGCGTCTGTCCCACCAAATTCCTCCCCACCAGAAGCATCATAGGCATCTTCAGTCACAGCTTCGAGATAATCCGGAGCAGCTTGTGTCTTCAGATAGGCCACCACATCTTCTACTTCTTCATCTGTAACAAATGGTGCGTGGAGACGCGATATACGACCACCGCCGGCCATGAATAAATTATCACCCTGGCCGAGCAACTGCTCAGCGCCCTGTTCACCCAGTATGGTGCGGCTATCAATCTTTGAGGTTACCTGGAAGCTGATACGGGTCGGGAAGTTTGCCTTGATGGTGCCGGTAATGACATCAACAGACGGACGCTGCGTTGCCATAATGACATGAATGCCGGCAGCGCGAGCCATTTGCGCGAGGCGTTGAACAGCTCCTTCAATATCCTTTCCTGCAACCATCATCAAGTCAGCCATCTCATCAATGATTACAACAATGTAGGGTAGTGGCGACAAATCCATCTGTTCTTCTTCATAAACCGGTGAACCAGTTTCTGGATCAAATCCGGTTTGAATTTGTCGTGTGAACACTTCTCCCTTTTTCTGAGCTTGTTCAGCACGAGTGTTGTAACCGTCAATATTTCTGACGCCCAGCTTTGACATTCTGCGATACCGATCTTCCATTTCCCTGACTGCCCATTTAAGGGAAACAACAGCCTTGTGGGGGTCGGTCACGACAGGAGCCAGAAGGTGAGGGATGCCTTCATAGACTGAAAGCTCCAACATTTTTGGATCAATCATGATGAGCTTGCACTTATCAGGTGGAAGCCTGAACAAAAGTGACAAAATCATGGTGTTTATACCAACGGATTTGCCTGAACCTGTGGTGCCGGCAATGAGCAGGTGCGGCATTCTGGCTAGATCTGCAAAAGTTGGTTGACCACCGATGTCCTTGCCGAGCGCCATTGCAAGCTTCTGCTTTGTCTTTTCATAATCTGCCGATTCCAGCAGCTCTCGCAGATAAACCATTTCACGGTTTGAGTTCGGCATTTCGATACCGATTACATTTCGCCCTGGCACCACTGCTACACGAACGGATATGGCACTCATGGATCGGGCGATGTCATCTGCCAATCCGATAACTCTTGACGATTTGATGCCCGGTGCAGGCTCCAGTTCATACAATGTAACGACTGGTCCGGGCCGGACATTTATGATCTCTCCACGAATGCCAAAGTCTTCAAGCACGCCTTCGAGCATTCTGGCGTTTTGTTCAAGTGCATCAGGTGAAAGTTGTGTCGACTTGTCGGCATGGTTGGCCTCCATCAACAAGCTCAATGGGGGCAGCTGAAACTCACCATTGTTGGGCAACATGTCTGGCTGAAGATCACGTGCCAGTCTTGAGCCTTTCTTGATGGGCTTGGCCAATGGTTGCACCCGGTTGGGAGCCAAGGGCGCCGGGCTCTCCATCACATCATCCATCAATTGATCATCATCAAACTGTGGTGTTGGCATCAGAGCCGGTTCAACACGTGATGTTGTAGCTGTGGTGACGGGTCTATCAGGGCGAGGCGTTAATTGCGGTTCGATCCTGTTGTCGCTGAGAGGTGCTGATCTTGCCAGGAAAGCTGGAATTGGTATGCCTGCCTGATCAGAAGAGGCCTGTGACTGCTTATTGATCTGGTTGTTTTTTAAGCGTTGAAGCAAGCCATCTTTGTCTGCAGGAATAACAGGGTGTTCAAATTTTACAGCCGATTGCTGATCCTTGAGACTGCCAACTGTAGTGGCAAGCTTTGTCGATACGCTAATGGCTTTTGAGCCGATCATGGCTGTAGGTTTCCTGATTGATTTCAAGGTTGCGACCGCTTGTTTTGGTGAATATCCGAGCGCCAGTAAGCCCAGCAGAGTACTTCCTGCAAAGCACAAGATAAAACCAATGCTGGTTGCTATCCAGGTGTACAGAAATGCATCTGGGAGGGCTGTCACAAGATAACTGACAGCATCACCCACGCTTCCTCCAAGTCCCGGTCCCAATGGCCACTTTTTAGGGATAGGTAAAAGGGAAAGTGTGGCCGAGGACAAGATGATGGTACCTGCCC
>JBAUGO010000010.1:0-3365 GCA_049679775.1 Anderseniella sp. | reverse complement strand
ATACAACGCAGCCTTCGACGGTCATCTGTGGTATCAGGTTCCACCTTCAGACGTCAGCCACTCGGTTGATGACCTTTCAACAATTCGCGCCCGCCTTGGTTGGCTCGCAAACGACAGCACTCTTCTTTATGTCACAGGTGGTTATGGTTGGTTGAATGCCAGCGTTGATGCACTTGTAGGCCCTGCTCCAGGTGAAGCAATTTCTGCATCCGGTACTCTTGGTGGTTTCGTTGTAGGCGGCGGTATGGAACATGCCATTTCCAACAACTTCCACATCAAGGCTGAATACCTATACGGCGATTTTGGCAGCGAGACCTATGACCTGACCGGCACCACCGGCTGTATCACAGGTTGCGCACTGACCAATGACTACGAAATGCACATGTTCCGTGTCGGCGCTTCATACAACTTCAACTTCGGTGGCGGATATTCCTCGTCCACAAAATGGTAACAGCTTTATAAATCTGCAAACTTTGTAGAGTTGCGTTCGTTTCTGGCTGGCTTCCCCGTTTGGGAGGCCAGTCATTCTTTTTTGTCGACACCGTAGCTCATATAGCGCCATACCTTTATGCCTTCCCGCTCAAGGCAGTCAGGCACAGGATCATAACCGCTCGTCCCCCAAGGGTTACACCGGGATATCCTGAAGAAGCCCAACCAGAACCCTGCCCACGCACCATGTCGAGAAATCGCCTCCATCGTATAGCTTGAGCAGGTTGGAAGATGACGACATGTGCGACCAAAGAAATATGACAGTGTCAGTTGATAAGCTCGGATCAGCCCCATCATCACCCTTGCAATCACACCTTGTCGTGGCTCATCTGCCATTTGTCGTTTTTTCCATCTGCATCTGCCTATACAGCCAATAAACTGCGACATATTTGAAAGTTCATAAAGGGGTTGCGATCATGGCGAACAAAAAACCAAACATACTGGTGATCATGGTCGACCAGCTTTGTGCAAAGTTTTTGGCAGCCTATGGCCACAAAACAGTCAAGACTCCCAATATTGACCGCCTTGCCAGGGATGGCGTTGTGTTTGACAATTTCTACTCGCCAAGCCCCCTGTGTGCACCAGCGCGCGCTGCCATGATGTCCGGGCAACTTCCATCGCGTAACAGGGTCTATGACAACGCCACAGAGTTCGCATCGCAAATTCCAAGCTTTGCGCATTATCTGCGTCTTGAAGGATATCGCACTTGTTTGTCTGGCAAGATGCACTTTGTTGGCCCCGACCAATTGCACGGATTTGAGGAGCGCCTTACCACGGACATTTATCCGGCTGACTTTGGCTGGACACCTGACTGGCGCAAACCGCAAGAACGCGTTGACTGGTGGTACCACAATCTTCTGTCCGTGATGCAGGCAGGCATTGCCGAGCAGACAAACCAGCTTGAATATGATGACGAAGTCGGTTTTCAGGCATGCAGGCGCCTTTATGACTATGCACGCAACCCCGAACAACGCCCGTTTTGCCTGGTTACCTCATTCACCCACCCGCATGATCCTTATGCGGCACGCGCCAAACACTGGAACCTTTATTCAGACGATGAGATTGACCCTCCAGCAACGCCTGCTATCCCCTACGACGACATGGACCCGCATTCACAACGCCTGTTCAAGGTGTCGGCAATGGATGATTACAACATCACCGACCAGGATGTAAAAAATGCACGGCGCGCCTATTATGCCAATATTTCATATCTCGACGATCACGTCGGCAAGATTCTGGCAACCCTGGATGATTGCGGACTGAGCGACGACACAGTGGTCATGTTCACCTCAGATCATGGCGATATGCTGGGTGAGCGCGGCCTCTGGTACAAGATGAGCTTTATGGAGCACTCATCCCGCGTCCCACTGATTGTATATGCCCCTGGTCGTTTCAAGGCACGGCGCGTTACTCAACCAGCGAGCCTGCTCGATATCTTGCCAACTCTGACCGACATGGCAGGACGCAACCACCACGCCGCAACACTTGACGGGATGTCGCTACTGCCATTGCTCGAAGGCAAGGCAGAAGACAAGGACCGGGCAATTTATGCTGAGCTGACGGCAGAAGGCTGCCTGGCACCCTTGTTCATGATCCGTCAGGGCGACTGGAAGTATGTTGCCACGAGACCAGATCCAGATCAGTTGTTCAATCTGGTCGATGATCCACATGAAATGAACAATCTGGCTGCCAATCCTGATCATGCCAGCACAGTGCGAAGGTTTCGTTCCATGGCCGCAACAAGGTGGAACCCAACTCGGCTTGAAGCAGAGATCAAGGAAAGCCAGCTTGTGCGACTGACGGTTTGGCAATCCCTTCGACAGGGAAATTGGTATCCCTGGGATTACCAGCCATTGCGTGATGCATCAGAACAGTACATGCGCAACCACAAGGACTTGAACGTACTGGAAAAAACCTCTCGTTTTCCGCCACCTCGAAATCCTGCCAAAAAATCAGGCTGATTTCGTTGCAACGTCAGGCAACTTGCCTTCAGCCATGTCCAGAGCTTTCACAACCGCATCAAAGGTAAGCAGTGTAGAGGCATGGCGGGCCTTGAATTCCCGCACTGGTGTGAGAGCCTCCAGGTCAGTCCATTTTCCTGAAGGTGCCGGGCCATTTTCCTTCAACATCTTGTGCATCTGATCGCGAAGGGCGCGAAGCTCAGTCGCTGTTGAGCCTATGATATGATGAGCCATGATGGACGAGGATGCCTGACCAAGTGCACACGCTTTCACATCATGGGCAAAATCTGTCACCACATCATCAACCAGCATCAAGTCAACGCTCACTTTGGAGCCGCACAATTTTGAATGGCCCACAGCAGTTCCGTGAGGAGCGTCAAGACGCCCCAACCGGGGAATGTCGGCGGCAAACCCCAAAATCTTTTTATTGTAGATATCGTTTATCATCACACGCCAATATATGGAGCAGAAAGCATTGTTTTACCAGAGTACCGCAACCATATGTCCATGATGTATGGCTGCCATCACACTTTAACAATAAGATTCTATTTTCAAAAATTGAATTGCCTATGCTAAAAACAATGACTGATCACTGGCAAGGCTCATTCTGAAAATTTTAGTGAACTGGTTTCATTGTCCAGGCGTTTATGGGGTAGTCTTTGAATTATAATTCTAAAAAGTCGAATGAGGCCACAATGGACGCCGTCGTAAAACGTCTGAAAACTTCCAAACCAAACATTGGAGCAGGCCCGGACATCCCAAAACCCAGCGAGCAGGAAGCGCTCGAAGCTGTTCGCACACTGATCAAATGGGCCGGTGATGATCCTGCTCGTGAAGGCTTGATCGACACACCAAAGCGCGTTCTAAAGGCTTACAGTGAGCTGTTTTCCGGCTACAATGCCAATGGCCGCGACG
>JBAUGO010000009.1:0-3503 GCA_049679775.1 Anderseniella sp. | reverse complement strand
GTGCAGGGTTTTACGTCAATGCCACGCAGCAGCCATGGGCAAAGCACTACAGGATGTATGATTATATCGTCAAGGAACTACCTGATATTGCAGGAAATTCCTTCCCTCTCGACATGTCCCGGCAAGCCATTTCAGGCCATTCGATGGGGGGGCATGGGGCACTGACCATCGCCTTGAAAAACCCCGGCAGGTACAAGTCAGTTTCGGCATTTTCACCAATCGTGTCGCCGATGAACTGTCCATGGGGGCATAAGGCGTTGGGTGGATATCTTGGCAACGACAAGGCAGCATGGGCACAACATGATGCGTGTGAACTTGTCGCTGGCGCAGCGCAGAAGCTGCCCTTGCTGATTGATCAGGGTGACAGTGACAATTTCCTGAAGGAACAGCTCAAGCCGCATCTGATTGAAGAGGCATGCGCCAGGGCAGATCACCCTCTGACACTCAGGATGCAGCCTGGCTATGACCATTCCTATTACTTCATTGCCAGCTTTATCGGTGACCATATAAACTGGCATGCACAGGCGTTGAAGCATTAACCGTCTGTAACGTCTGATCCATGGACTTGACGGCAGCGTTTGCTTATACCACGTAATGGAACATGATTTTCAGCTGCTGGTGGCTGATATGACTTCAATAACAGGGATACAATCAAAACATGCCTTGGGATAAAAAGGGCGGCGGCTGGCAAAGCGGCGGCGGTAATGGCGGCGGCGGAAATGGCCCGTGGGGTCAAAAACCATCTGGCGGAGGTGGTGGAAACCGCGGCGGCGGTGGGGGTGGAACGCCCCCTGACCTTGAAGACTTGATCCGCAAGGGCCAGGAGCGCTTAAAGACCGTGCTGCCGCAAGGCGGCGGTGGAAAAAGCCCCTGGATAGTTGGCCTGCTGGCTATTGGTGCTCTGTGGGCTTTCAACTCGTTTCATACGGTCGAGGCAGAAGAACAAGGCGTTGTCCTTCGTTTGGGTGAGTATAACCGAACCGTTGGTCCTGGTTTGCAATTTGCCATCTGGCCAGTTGAGACCATGGAAAAGCTACCAGTTCAGTCGGTGAACCAGATCAATTTCGGTGGCAATGTAACCGGATCGTCCAGCCAGATGCTGGCCGGTGATCAAAACCTTGTTGATATACGTTTCACAGTTCAGTGGAAAATTGCAGAGCCGAACAAGTTTCTGTTCAATGTACGTGATCAGGAACGCCTTGTTGGTACAGTTTCTGAAAGTGCCATGCGTGAAATTGTAGGACGTACAACGGCTGAAGAAATCCGTACTCGTGGCCGTTTTGAAGCGCAGCAGCAAGTTCGTGATCTAGTTCAACAATCGCTTGATTCATACGGAGCGGGTATTTCGATACTCGGTGTGCAGTTGGAAAAGGCTGATCCGCCTCCGGAAGTTATCGATGCGTTTGAAGAGGTGCAGAGAGCCGAGCAAAACCAGAACCGGTTTATTCGTGAAGCTGAACAGTACCGTAACCAGGTTTTGGGCAAGTCACGAGGTGACGCTTCCAAGATTGTTGAAGACTCAAAGGCCTACACCGCTCGTGTTGTGAACGAAGCCGAAGGTGAAGCGCAACGCTTCAATTCCATCTATGCGGAATATTCGAAGGCAAAGGACGTGACACGCAAGCGCCTGTTCCTGGAAATGATGGAAGGCGTGATGTCAAACTCCAACAAGGTGATTGTCGAAGGTAATGCTGGCGGCCAGGGTGGAACAGGCGTTGTACCTTATCTGCCATTGCCGGAAATTCAAAAACGCCAACAGTCATCGGGGAGCAACCAGTGATGGGTATTTTCAAGTCATTCGGAATGGTCATTTTAGGTGCAATTGCCCTGATTGTATGGATGTCGGTATTCAAGGTTGATGAGCGCCAAAGTGCGCTTGTTACCCAATTGGGTGACATCAAGCGCGAGATCAACGAGCCGGGTTTTTATTTCAAGGTTCCCTTAGTCCAGGAAGTTGTGAAGATAGAAGACCGTATTGTCCTGTTTGAAAGCAATGACAAGTCGGTACAGGTGGTCGATGGTCGTCGTTATCTTGTTGATACGGTTACAATGTATCGCGTGAGTAATCCTCGCCGGTTCCGTGAAACTGTTGAAGCTGAGCTGAGTATTGCTGAAAACCGTATCGAGACCCGTCTTGATGCTGCACTTCGCCAGACTTATGGCCGGCGTACATTCGATGCAGCATTGTCCAAGGACCGTGCGGCCATGATGCGCGAGATCAGGGACCAGGTCAGGGGTGAAGCAGATTCTCTGGGGATTGAAGTAGTGGACGTTAAAATCCGCCGTACAGACCTCATGCCGGATGTGTTGAAGGATACCTATGACCGCATGAATGCGGAGCGCTTTGCAGAAGCTGCTGAACTGCGTGCCATTGGTGAAGCCCAGGCCACACGTATCAAGGCGGAAGCTGATCGTCAGGCTGTTGAGCTTGTGTCCATGGCACAACGTGAGTCAGAAATCCTTCGTGGTGAAGGTGATGCCAAACGTAATGCTGTTTTTGCTGATGCATTCCAGAAAGACCCGGAATTCTTCTCGTTTTATCGCTCAATGCAGGCCTATTCCAAGAGTTTGTCAAACTCTGGAACTACATTGGTGCTGAAACCTGACTCTGAGTTCTTCCAGTATTTTGGTACGCAGCAATCAGCCCCGGCAGCGGCGCAACAGCAGTGAGTGAACTGGTTACGGCCATAGGCCTGGTCCTCGTGATTGAGGGATTGGTCTATGCCGTTTCACCAGGACTTTGGCGCAGGTTGGCGGAGCAGATGAAAGACATACCTGACGAGACACTTCGCACAACCGGCCTTATTGCCATTGGGGTAGGAGTTCTGGTCGTCTGGTTGGCCAAAAATATTCTCGCCTGATTAGGGGCGAATTTCTCACGCAATCGTTACGATCCATTGAGGGAACGACTTGCGTAAACAGCTGTAAGGTGTTCACTATCCATACGAAACAATTTGTGAAGCCCACTTCAGGAGAGCTTTTCCATATGACTTCAAAAACCAGAGCCAAAGCGGTAACAAAAGCCGTCGAGCCAGCATCAAGCTACATTGCCCGTATCGCGATGTTGGCGATGTTTGCAGTGTTGATACTGGCAATGACCATACAGATGGCTCGCGCAGCAGGACCTGCTTCTGTTGCTGATCTGGCTGAGCGTTTGTCCCCGGCGGTAGTGAACATTTCAACAAGTCAAAAGGTGTCTGGTAGTGAAAATTCACCGGTGCCAAATGTACCTGAAGGAACGCCGTTCCGCGAGTTCTTCGAGGAATTCTTCAAGAAGCAACAAGAACAAGAGCAGGGTCAAGGCCAAGGCCAGGAACAGGGACCGACACCTGGGCGTCCTGCGCCACCGCGTAGCGCGAATTCGCTTGGTTCGGGTTTTGTAATTGATGCAGAAGGTACTGTGATTACCAACAATCACGTGATTGATGGCGCTGACGAAATTGAGGTCATATTCAATGACGGGCGCCGGTTGAAGGCAGAGCTTGTCGGTAAGGATGCAAAAA
>JBAUGO010000008.1:0-5847 GCA_049679775.1 Anderseniella sp. | reverse complement strand
GCGCCGCAACCTGATCACTCACAGGTGATTGCCTGACATCAGCCATTCAGAAAGCCTTCCAGCACATTGACCGTATTGACGCCAATCTCTGCAACCGCATATCCACCTTCCATGCAAAACAGTGTTGGCAACTTGAGCTTCGCAATACGGGATCCATAATCTGTAAAGTCATCTGATTTGAGTTTGAAAAAGCTGATCGGATCACGCTCAAATGTATCCACACCCAGCGACACAACCAGCGCATCTGGCGAATAATCCCTTATTCGGGAAATGGCATCATCCATGGCAGCGCCCCATATGTCATAGCCCGTGCCAGGCGCCATGGCATAATTCACATTGAAACCTTCGCCCTTGCCAGCCCCCGTTTCATCCTTGTAGCCAAGAAAGTGCGGAAACGCATGCTCCGGCTCGCCATGCAGCGATGCAAACAGAACATCATTGCGATGATAGAATATATCCTGCGTGCCATTGCCGTGATGGAAGTCGGGATCAAGAATGGCAACCCGTTTGGCCCCGTCATTGAGAAACATCTGCGCCGCAATGGCAGCATTGTTCAGGAAACAATACCCGCCATACATGTCACTGGCTGCATGATGTCCTGGTGGACGACATAACGCAAAGGCCGAGCTTTCACCCCCCGAAATCAACCGCTGTGCGGTCTGGGCAATCGCCGCACTGGCCTGCGTTGCCTCCCAGGTGCCAGAGGTAATTGCAGTTTCAATGGCGAGTGCATAATAACCTACAAGCCCATCTACCTGTTCAGGCTTTCGTACTTGCATGCGCCGGGCCGGAAAACAGGTGGGCATGACCTCCCCCGTATAACCTTGTGCAACCCACTTTCCCCAGACAGTTTCCAGAAACTCCAGAAACCCCTCATCATGGATCTGCTTGACCGGGCCCATGTCGAGCTTCGAGGGATCAACATAATCCTTGAAGCCACGTTCCCCCAGGCGGTCCATGATGTGCTGCCACCGTTCCGGACACTCGAACGGGCGAACAAACACCCCGCCAGCCAGCTCTCCTTTGGGAAAATGCTTCAGATGATCATCACTGCGCACAATTTTCATGTTGAATTCAATCCTCTACTATGCCGGCTGTCTCAACGACCGCATGAAACAGAACATCAGCTCCTGCTGCTGCCCATTCCGGCGTAATCTCTTCAGCTTCATTATGGCTTATCCCGCCAACGCATGGACAGAATATCATGGCGGTAGGGGCAATCCTGGCAATGTGACAGGCATCATGGCCTGCGCCTGATACCATGTCCTTGTGGCTATACCCCAACCGTTCTGCCGCATTGCGAACTGCTGCCACGCAATCTTTGTCAAACGCCACAGGGTCATATGCACCTACTTGCTGATATGTGCACTCAAGACCGATCACGCGGGCAATATCCTCGATCCCTTGAACAATCGCAGTTTCCATGTCCTTCAGATCATCAAGCGATGGATTGCGCAGATCAACGCAGAAAACCACCTCACCGGGAATGATGTTTCGGGAGTTTGGTGACACATGCATATAGCCAATTGTAGCCACTGCATTTGGCTCGAAATCAAAGGCGATGTTGTTGACCAGTTCTACCGCACGCGCTGCCCCAAGCAAGGCATTGCGGCGAACCGGCATGGGTGTTGTGCCCGTATGGCTTTCATAACCCGTCAGTGTAAATTCAATCCAGCGCAAGCCTTGCCCATGCGCAACCACACCAACGTCAATGCCTTCTGCCTCCAGAATCGGACCTTGCTCGATATGCAACTCGAACATTGCCTTCAGGGTTCTCGATCCAACAGGCTCGCTTCCCTTGTACCCGATACGCGCCAGCTCTTCGCCAAACCTTTTGCCTTCATCGTCGGCAATCTGATAAGCCTCCTCAACTGAATGCACTCCGGCAAAGACACCTGACGAGACCATGGCTGGTGCAAACCTGGCGCCTTCCTCATTGGTCCAGTTGACCACTTCCACAGGGTGCCTGGTCCTGATGCCCAGTTCGTTCATGGTGCGCAACACTTCAAGTCCCGCGAGCACGCCGAGCACGCCATCAAACTTGCCACCTGTCGGTTGTGTATCGAGATGAGACCCCATCATCACCGGTGGCAAGCTATCATCTTCGCCGCTGCGGCGTGCGAACATGTTGCCCATGCTGTCAACGCTCATCACCAGCTTTTCGTCCGAGCACCATTTTGCAAACAGGTCGCGACCAAGCTTGTCATCATCAGTTAATGTCTGGCGATTATTGCCACCAGCAATGCCGGGACCAATCTTTGCCATCTCCATCAACGTATCCCAGAGACGGCTACGATTTGTTTTTTGATTTGAACCAAGCATGAGCGCCTTCGATCATCTATGTTATTGTCAGGTGGAGCGTGTCACTTGTGGCAGATTTTTTCAATCGCCTTGATACCATCCAGTGGAAAATTCAGGAGTAGAAATGGTCAGACAATCTCACACAGTGCTCACCTTGTTGATAGCAAGCCTGATTGTCGCCACCCCGCTGGCCACTAGCCTGAGTTCTGCTTCTGAATGGGTCTCGCCCCACTTTGCAGACAATGAAGTCGTCGGAATGGTTTTTGATCGAGAAGGCAAACCCGGCAACTCACTGAAAGAAGTCAAAAAGAGCGCTGTACAAGCGAGATATGTCCTGATTGGTGAAATCCACCCCAATCCAGACCACCATCGCCTGCAGGCTGAAATTCTCCAGCACATGATTGATGCCGGGCGTAAACCCGCCATCGTGTTTGAAATGGTGACAAGATCCCAGCAGGCCGTGCTGGACAACCTTGCTAATAACCCACCAGCCGATAGACAGGCAATTGCACAGGCATTGGAGTGGCATGAAACCGGCTGGCCCGATTTTGCCATGTATCAGCCTCTCTTTGAAATAGCCCTGAAGCATGGTTTGAAAATGTGGGCCGGCAATCTCGAAAAGAGCACTGTACGCAGATTGGGTGGGCGCGTTGGATCACGTTTGTCAGAGGCAGAACGCGCGATGCTGGGCCTGGACAAGCCTTTGGCAGAGCAAGCCACCAAGTCACTAAAGCAAAACATTGCTGAAGGGCATTGCAATATGATGCCCGAAAGCATCCTGCCTTTGATGGCAGACATCCAGCGCGCGCGCGACTTTACCATGGCCACGGCTATGCAGAACCCGGCCAACACTGATGGAGCCGTCCTGATTGCAGGATCAGGGCACACAAGACTGGACTGGGGGGTTCCCGCCTACATCGTTCAGGATGCATCCAACGAGCTTGTGTCCATAGGTTTGGCTGAAACCTTTGAGGGCGCGACGGCAAATGACTTCTCACAAACTCGCCACGATTTCACAATTGTTACGCCACGAATTGACGTTACGGATCATTGTGAAAACTTCAAATCCAACAAAAAATAAATTCGCTAATTCTGAATTCTATTAAGTCTTGATTAACCATAAGAGCAGAAGTTTGTATGCGTTGCAGTTGATTTCCGGAGAGTGCTCCGGGCAAAGCCGGGGCTGGAAAATTGATCTATATTTTTGATATTGACGGTACGCTCACACCACCACGCAGCTCCATGGAGCCGACATTCGAGCGAACATTCTTGCGCTTTTGTCAAAACAACAGCGTTTACCTGGTAACAGGCTCGGACAGATCCAAACTTGATGCCCAGGTGCCGGAAGTAATTTTAACGACTGTATGCGGCCTGTTTACCTGCGGCGGCTCACAATTTGAGGCTGGTGGAAAGCTGTTGTACAGACATGACCACGAGTTTCCAGATGAACTGATTGACTGGCTTGATGATCGTATCAAACAATCAAGATACCCTACTCGCTTTGGCCGCCATATAGAATATCGAACCGGACAACTTAACGTTTCCACTGTTGGGCGAGCCGCAGGAACAGACGAGCGCAAGGCATACACCTTATGGGATACAGTGCATAACGAACGCACACAGATCTGCACCGACCTGATGAAAGCGTTCCCTGAGTATGAAGCAACGATCGCCGGACAGATCAGCATTGATATTGCACCATTGGGCTGGAACAAGAAACGCGCACTCGTTCCTGTTCTGGAACGCCATGGCGACGTTGCGATCACATTTGTTGCCGACAATATCCACCCGCTCGGCAATGACTGGGCATTGGCTCAAGCGTTGCGCGAAGCATCGCCTTGCCACCATGTGATAGCGGTCAGCAATTACCTTGAAACAGCCAGGTTTCTGGAATCACATTTACAGGTCAGTCATCAGCTTTCAGCCTGATGATCTGCCCATCGGCACTGTCGGTCAGCACATAGATATACCCGTCCGGGCCTTGCACAACATCACGTATGCGCTCACCAAGGTTCTGCAGGATGCGCTCTTCCGCCACCGGCTTGCCATCGCTCATTGTCAACCTTGCGATTGCCTGCCCGCGCAAAGCACCGACAAAGTAATGACCGCTCCATTTGGGAAACTTGTCGCCTGAATAAATCATGAGCCCTGATGGAGCAATTGAGGGGTCCCAGTAATGCACAGGCTGTTCCATGCCATCCTTTTCTGTTCCCTCGCCAATTTTCTGCCCCGAATAGTGCACTCCATAACTGATCACGGGCCAGCCATAATTCCTGCCTGCCTTCGGTGAATTCAATTCGTCTCCACCCTTCGAGCCATGCTCAACGCTCCACAACTCCCCGGTCACAGGATGGAGCAATGCACCTTGAATATTGCGATGTCCCATGGACCAGATGCGCGGATCCCATCCTTCAGGTTTCGGGTTGTCTGGTGCTGGTGATCCATCTGGGGCAATCCGTAAAATCTTGCCAATACCTGTTGCCGGATCCTGTGCGGAGTCTGACATGTCCCCCCGGTCTCCCGTGGTAACAAACAGCATACCAGCGCGATCAAATACCAGACGGCAACCAAAGTGCCGGCCAGTCGATCCTGCCGGACTTTGTTGAAAGATACGCTTCACATCTTCCAGGGTATTGGTTTTGAGATTGAGCTTTGCGCTCGAAACTGCCGTACCAACGCCTTCATCAAAAGCCGCTGCATGACAATAGAACACCATCCCTGATTCAGTAAAATCAGGGGCCAGCGCAAGGCCCAGCAATCCACCTTGACCAGCCTCCACCACCCCCGCCAGACCGGACACAACCACTGGCGCATCATTACCAGCCGAGATGATTTTCAACTGGCCTGGCCGCTCAGCTACCAGCATACGTCCATCAGGCAGAAACACCAGCGACCACGGCGTATCAAGCCCCGTTGCTACTGTTTCCAGTTTCAATTTGTAATCAGCTGTCTTGCTGTTTTCCAAAGCATGCCCAACCGATGAAAAACCTGAGGCCAGCAACAATGCAGCAAATAATTTCTTCATGTTTCAGTCTCCTTGCGGCGGTACTGGCATGGATGACAACAGCGCCAGCACATACGATGCCAGATCAATTCGTTCACGCGCTGTCATTGCAATATACGCCTCGCGTGACGCTTCAGCTTCACCGCCATGCCAACGTATTGCTTCATCAACATTTGCCGCGCGCCCGTCATGCAGAAAACGGTGCCCCGGTATTTGCCCGCGATATCCAACCAGCCCGGTCGTTCGCCATTCGCTTGCCATTGCTGATCCTTCACTGCCGTATGACGACAATTGTTCGCCCATATCATGCAGGAGTAGATCAGAAAACAAAGCCACTTCCTCACCATTTCTGGTTTCCATTCTTGGCACATGGCAAGACGCGCACTTCGCCTTTTCAAATGCATCCGGCATGCGCGGCAGAGCAACCGGCGCTTTGGCAAATCCCACGACATGGTTTTCAATGGCGGCTATTTCATCATCCACAACATCAAGCGGCAGATCACTCGATTGGCTTCCCGATGCTTCCAGACACGCAATCTGCC
>JBAUGO010000007.1:0-6043 GCA_049679775.1 Anderseniella sp. | reverse complement strand
GGCCATCTTCACCCAGTCCAATCGAATCGTGTGTCATCACATAGATCACGCGCTGTTGCATGAGTGCTGACAGACGAATGGCCGGACGGCAATAATCGGTAAACACAAGGAAGGTGCCGGAATAGGGAATGACACCGCCGTGCAGCGCCATACCGTTCATCGCAGCTGCCATGCCGTGTTCGCGAATGCCCCAATGAATAAACCGACCTGACGGGTTATCAGCCGAAAAGGCTGTCATTGTCTTGGTGCGGGTATTGTTCGATCCGGTCAAATCGGCTGATCCACCGATTGTCTCGGGCACAACGGGGTTGATGATTTCAAGCGCGTTCTGTGAGGAATTGCGGGTGGCAAGGGCTGGGGGTGCGTCTGCCAGTTGCTGCTTGTAGGCTTGTATCGTTTCTTCCAGGTTTTCTGGAAGGTCGCCTCTCATGCGGCGTTCAAATTCGGTCTTCAGTCCTGTATCGAGCTTATCAAAGCGGGCTTCCCAGCTCTTGCGCTCCTTGCATCCGCGAAGGCCTGTAATACGCCACATGTCGCGGATGTCTGTCGGGATCTCGAAAGGCTTGTGCGTCCACCCAAGTTGTTGGCGCGCTGCCTTGATTTCATCTGCTCCCAAGGGTGATCCATGGACGCCAGATGTGCCTTGCTTGGCGGGTGATCCGTAGCCGATGATGGTTCTACATGCGATCAGCACAGGTTTGTCCGCCGTCTGGGCCGATGCCAGCGCATGCGCGATTTCCGCGTAATCATGACCATCAACGCGCATCACATCCCAGCCAGATGCTGCAAAGCGACCGAGCTGATCAGTGGAATCGGTCAGTGCAACCGGCCCGTCAATTGATATCTGGTTGTCATCCCACAGCACGATCAGCTTGTTCAGCTTGAGGTGGCCGGCAAGGGTTATGGCTTCCTGGGAAATGCCTTCCATCAAACAGCCGTCGCCTGCCAGTACATATGTCTTGTGATTGACGATTTCATTGCCATAGCGCGTTGCAAGATGCTTCTCGGCAATTGCCATTCCAACGGCGTTGGCAATGCCCTGTCCCAGTGGCCCGGTGGTTGTTTCAATGCCTTTGGCATGTCCAAATTCAGGATGTCCGGCTGTACGTGCACCGATCTGTCGGAAGTTTTTCAACTCCTCGATGGTCATATCCTCATAGCCCAGCAGGTGTAGCAGCGAGTACAGCAGCATGGAGCCATGACCAGCAGACAGAATGAACCGGTCACGATCTGGCCAGTGCGGGTCTTGTGGATCAAACTTCAAATAATGGGAAAACAGCACTGTTGCCACATCAGCTGCACCCATGGGCAAACCAGGGTGTCCTGAGTTTGCTGCCTGAACGGCGTCCATTGATAGAGCTCTGATGGCGTTGGCCATCTGGGTATATTTGGCAATGTCTTCTGGGGTTGCCGGTGCAGCTTCTGAGAGGCTTTGCGCGGCGGCTGGGTTAGCCGGTGTCATTGATGTGGTACCACCATTTCAGGAATTTACGCCACAAATAGCACTCACGTGCCCTGAGTCAATGGGACACAATCATCGCACCCACAGGACTGTGCATAGCGTGAATAAACATGATTACTCAAACGGGCTTTCATGTATGGTTGACGCTAATGCCGCTAAACCATTACATTAGCAGTTGTAATTGGCACTGGCGTGGGTATGAAAACCGACGTTCAGGTTAGAGGGGAAAACCAGCCATGGCTTCAACACCGCAGTTGGATCAGGCACTACAGAATTTTGAGCAGGCCATGCGCCAGCTTGAGGCTGCATGGTCGCAGTCTGAACGAAATCAGGGCACCATAGACAATCTCAGTGCTGAAGCATCCACCTTGAAGGAAGATCGGGCGAAGCTTGCAGGTGAACTTGACGAAGTGCGCACGCGCGCTGAAGAGCTTGCCGAGGCCAATCGTCAGGCAGCGCGGCGCATAGAACTTGCCCTGGCAAGAGTTAGAACTGTCAGAGGTGAGGAGGCCTGAGCGCATGGGTCAAGTTGACATAGTTGTAAATAATCGTTCGTTCACCATGGAATGCGCAGATGGCGAGGAAGGCCACCTGAAAGAGCTGGCCAGGTTGCTGGATAGCCAGGTCAAGGAAATCAAGACGGGTGTGGGGGAGGTAGGAGATATTCGCCTGCTCGTCATGGCAGGCCTGATCATTGCTGATCAATTGTCCGAAGCGCTTGACAAGGTGGAAGACCTCAGCGCCGAGATTGCAGGGGCTACCAAAACCGGCTCAGAGGCGATTGAGCAATCAAAACAGGTTGAAAACCTCGCAGCTGAGCGGATTGAGGCAGCAGCAAAGCGGCTGGAACAAATTTCACGCATGGTCCGGCAGTAAAACTGGTGAAACGGCAAGCGATGACTAAGCGGTGGAATTGACGAAGTCATGTGACGAGCCACCATGGGCCGTGGGTATTCAAGATCTCGGGTCCCTACTAGTGTAGGTGGGCGCCGCGTGTCGCAGACCACGGTCCGAAACAGAGACAGCTCCCATTGAAGATCTTATAGGCCCCAGAGAATAGTAATACCTCCACGCACCGGGCAGCCCGTCACTTGCATATGTACGCTCATGCAATGGTGTTTTAAAGAGGCAAAGTTGGCACAGGTGCCGGGCGACCTGCTTCCTGCACCAGCCAGTTTACAAACAATTGCACCTCATTGCGGTTTAACGCATCTGGGCTTGTGACGAGGTCATAGCCGATATCCGTGGTCACCTTCTCCGTGAAGGGGCATACCAGCAGACTGGTTTCTATGGCGCGTTGAAGAATCGGCCAACTGGCGAGAACGATACCTTGTCCCGCTATAGCGGCCTGCACTGCCTGTCCATAGTCGCTGAAGTGTAACCCCTCGCCGGTAATGAGGTGCGGCGAACCTATCTGGGTGAGCCAGCTGTCCCAGGCAAACCATCGACGCGTGTTGCGTGCCCAGGCCTGTTGCGACAAATCCCAGTGGATCAGCGAGACAGATTTCAACTGCTCTATCGATCTCAGGCGTGGTGGACCATCGGCGAGTGCTGGGCTGCAGGCTGGAAATATCTGGTCGCCAAACAACCTGTAACTGATCAGTTTCCCGTCCCGTTCAACTCCGTACCGGATGGCAATGTCGACATCGTCACGTTCGAGATCGGCAATGCGCTGGGATGAATCTACCAGAACGTTCACATTGGGGTTGCTTGCCCTGAAGCTTTCCAGCCGTGGCACCAGCCAGGCTGTTGCAAACGATGCTTCAACTGTAATGATGAGCCTGCCGTTGTTTTCCGGTCTGCGCATCTTCTGGACGCCTGATGAAATCAGTTGCATCGCCGAGACCAGTTCATCAAGTCCGGATTTACCACTTGATGTGAGTTCCATGCCACGGCCCTTGCGTTTGAGAAGGCGAGTTCCCAAAGCGGCCTCAAGCTTGCTGACGAGTTGCTTGACGGCAGCTGGCGTGACCCGCAGTTCTTCTGCCGCACGCTGATAGCTCAGGTGCCGGGCCACAGCCTCAAAGGCTCGCAAGGAGTTCAGTGATGGTATCCAGTCTGTCATTTCAGAAGTTAGATATTCTAAATTTTCAGGATAGATCAAATCAATTCTGCCTAGCATGGAGTTCTAGTAGTTTTGCCCGGGTGGTCAAGCTGAGCACACGCAATCTGGATTCAGAACTGCAGGGAGAATGAATATGCGCTCAAGTGATGGAAAAACCCGTGATCTGGTAACAAGCATGCCTGGAGCAGGGTGGGACTATTCCCAGACGAGACACCCCTATCACGAGATCGAACGGCCAAAAGGACCGCATTATTGCGTGTACAATCGCCGCCACATGGCCTGCTGCTTTGACGATCATTCAACTGAAGATGGTTATTGGCTACTGCGCCAGAAGGCGGCGTTGCTGAACACCGGAGAATATCCACTACAGTTCAAGGGCCGCGATGCCGAGCGGCTTTTGGACAAGTTGTTTACCAAGGACATTACAAAAGTGAAGCCAGGGCGCTGTGGTTATGGGCTGGCTTGTTATGAAGATGGCGGGTTGCTGGTGGACGGTATCTTGCTGCGGTTGAGCGAGGACACCTTCTGGTATGCGCAGGCCGATGGTGATTTCTATAGTTGGGCGCGTGCGCATGCCGCAGGCATGGATGTCGAGATTTCTGATCCGGATGTGTTTGTCTCCCAGATACAAGGGCCGAACTCCCTTAAAATCCTGGAAGCGGCAAGCGACAATGGCATGCCGGAAAAGTTCGGTTATTTTGCCATGGCGCGGGTTAAATTTGGCGGGCAGGAAGTTGTCATTACCCGTACGGGATACACCAATGAACTGGGTTGGGAGTTTTATACCGAACCGCACCATGACCCCGACGCACTATGGGCGCATCTCAAGAAGGCGGGTGAGTCCTTTGGGCTGGAGATATTCGGCCTCGATGCGATGAACATCAGGCGCATTGAAGCGGGCATACTGAATGCAGGATCCGATTTCAACCACACTACCACGCCCTATGATGCGGGCCTTGGCCGTTTTGTCGATGAAGACAAGGCAGAGTTTATCGGCAAGGCAGCGTTGGCAAAAACGAGCCGTGAGCCACGCCTGCATGGGGTAAAGTGTGAAACAGGTGAGCCGTTGATCAGTGGTGCTGTTGTCGTGGATGGCAAGACCGTAGGCAAGGTAACTGCGGGTGCCACATCACCTTACCTCAGGCACGGCATAGGCATTGTCTTGCTAGACAGGGCTGGCCTGCTGCCTGGCGCAAAAATCTCGGTTGGATGCAAAGATGGATCGCTACAACAGGCTGAATTGGTTGAGTTGCCGTTTTATGACAAGCAGGCAGAAATTCCGCGTGGCAAGTTGGTGGATATTCCCAAACGCAACTGAAATGGACATTGCCTGCTTCGTGCTGTAATAGCCTGCGGCCATGACGAGACATACCGATATTGCCGACAGGAAAGCCGCTGCGCGCATTGCCGCCAGCGAGGTACGCAAAATTGCCCATGCCGATCGCAAGGAGACGGCGGGTCTGGCACTGGCTGCAAAGGGCCTGGACTTTGCCGATGTCAGCCCTGGCCAAATAGTGTCCGGTTTCATTCCCTATCAGACGGAGATCGACACGCGCCCGCTGATGGCCAAACTGACAGCCATGGGGGTGATCACATGTTTGCCTGTTGTCATTCGCAATAATGAGCCGCTGGAGTTTCGCGTCTGGTCACCAGGTGACGAGACAATGCCGGGGCGATGGAAAATACCAATACCACTTGAAAGCGCTGCTGTGGTTGATCCTGATGTGTTGCTGGTGCCGATGCTGAGTTTTGATCGTGAGGGATATCGCCTTGGCTATGGCGGCGGGTTTTATGACCGCACGCTTGAAAAACTGCGCCAACAAAAGCCGGTCGTCGCCATAGGTGTGGCCTATAGTGCGCAGGAAGTGGACGCAGTCATCCGTAATGAGCATGATCAGCCTCTGGACTGGATCCTCACCGAGAAAGGGTCCATCAAGAGGGAAGAAGGCGCATGAGGCTGTTATTTGTAGGTGATGTTGTCGGACGAGCCGGGCGAGATGCCATTGCCGAGCACCTGCCGGGCTTGCGTCAACAACTGAAGGCAGACTTTGTCGTTGTGAACGGTGAGAATGCAGCAGGTGGTTTCGGGATCACCGAAGTCATCTTCAATGAGTTTCGTGATCAGGGTGCTGATGTTGTTACACTTGGCAACCACGCCTGGGATCAACGTGAAGCGCTGGTATTTATTGAACGCGCGCCTGAGCTTATCCGCCCCATCAATTATCCCGTCGGTACACCGGGCAAGGGTGCGGGTCTGTTTGAAGCACAAAATGGCAAGCGCGTTTTGGTGATGAATGTCATGGGTGTTGCCAAGATGGAGCCGTTGAACGATCCGTTTGCGGCCGTTGACAAGGAACTGGATGCCTGTCCCCTGGGCGAGGTTGCAGATGCCATCATCGTGGACATGCATGCAGAGTTGACATCAGAAAAAATGGCGATGGGGCATTTCTGTGATGGCCGAGCATCGCTTGTCGTGGGCACCCATACCCATGTGCCAACGTCTGATACTCATATTC
>JBAUGO010000006.1:0-9617 GCA_049679775.1 Anderseniella sp. | reverse complement strand
CCAGTGCCTGGATCACAGGTGTGCCAGCTGTCCCGGCCCTGTGCCAGAACAAGGCTTCCACCTTGCCCAACGCAACACCGGATTTTTCAAACGCAACGATTGTGTTTTCAAAATCAACCCGGTCGGGATTGCTGGCGATACAATCCAGTTCAGCCAGATGTTGTGCCATGGCATATTTGAATGCTGGCGCAAAGTCTTCATCATTCACCGCGCGAAAATCCGGCAAGCCGTGAGCTCCGGTCCATTCAATCAGTGCCTGGTTAAGATCATCGGGCCTTGCCATGAAAGTCGTCGCTCCGGCTTGGTGGATTTATGCACTCATCATTTCATCATCACGTCGCGACGCACGCTTGCGTTCATGCACATCAAGTATCGCTTTGCGCAGTCTTATCGATTTCGGTGTCACCTCAACCAACTCATCATCAGTGATATAGCTGAGTGCCTTTTCAAGCGTCATTCTGATAGGAGGTGTCAACAACACCGCATCGTCCTTGCCGGAAGCTCGCATATTGGTCAACTGCTTGGCTTTCAGAACATTGATTTCAAGATCATTGCCGCGCGTATGCTCACCAACAATCATGCCATTATAAACCTTCATTCCAGGTTCAATGAACATCGGCCCCCGGTCTTCCAGTTTCCACAAGGCATAGGCCACTGCTTCGCCATCACCGTTTGACAACAGAACGCCCGTATGGCGCGAAGGTATCGACCCCATGTGGGCAGCATAATCATGAAACAATCTGTTCATGATTGCCGTGCCACGCGTATCCGTCATCAGTTCACTTTGATAACCAATCAATCCGCGGGTAGGAGCATGAAACACCAGCCTTTGGCGACCGGCACCTGAAGGACGCATGTCTTTAAGCTCGGCACGCCGCTCTGACAATTTCTGAACCACAGGACCTGAATAGTCTTCATCAACGTCGATGATAACCTCTTCAACCGGCTCAAGTTTTTGCCCGGTTTCAGGATCGGCTTTCATCACAACACGCGGCCTGCCCACGGTCAGCTCAAAGCCTTCGCGTCGCATGGTCTCAATCAGAATGGCCAACTGCAATTCACCTCGTCCTGCGACTTCATAAGCTTCGCCATCAAGATCGGTAATCTGAAGCGCTACATTGCCTTCAGCTTCTTTCATCAAACGATCGCGGATGACACGGCTTTGCACCTTGTCACCTTCCTTGCCAGCAAGCGGACCGTCATTGACGCGAAATGTCATGGACAGGGTTGGCGGATCAATTGGTTGAGCTGCAATCGCCTGGGTCACTTCACCAGCGCATAACGTGTCAGCCACAGTTGCCTTGGCAAGGCCTGCAATTGCTACGATGTCACCAGCTTGAGCTTCCTCGACAGGTGTGCGCTCAAGACCACGAAACGCCAATACCTTTGAAATCCGCCCTTGCTCCACCAGCTTTCCGTCACGGCCGAGCGCCTTGATGGACTGGTTTGGCTTGACACTGCCTGAGCTGATGCGGCCTGTCAGGATGCGGCCCAGATAAGGATTGGCTTCAATAGTTGTTGCCAGCATTCTGAACGGGCCATCATCCACAACCGGTTCCGGTACATGCTTCAACACCAGATTGAGCAATGCTGCCATATCATCCTTGGGACCTTCAGGCTTGTCAGCCATCCAGCCTTGTTTGGCAGAGCCATAAAGTATGGGGAAATCAAGTTGCTCATTGTCGGCATCAAGAGCAGCAAACAGGTCGAACACCTCATTGATAACTTCCTGATGGCGTTCTTCAGGCTTGTCGATCTTGTTGATGGCAACGATCGGGCGCAAACCAATCTTGAGCGCCTTTTGCAACACGAACTTGGTTTGCGGCATTGGGCCTTCAGCAGCGTCCACCAGCAAGATAGCCCCGTCAACCATATTCAGGATACGCTCAACCTCACCGCCAAAATCAGCGTGGCCGGGTGTATCCACAATATTGATCCGGTTGCCTTGCCATTCCACCGAAGTCACCTTGGCCAGAATGGTAATGCCGCGTTCACGCTCCAGATCGTTGGAGTCCATAGCGCGTTCAGCCATGCGCTGATTATCCCGCATTGTACCTGACTGTGCCAGCAGGCGATCAATCAGGGTCGTCTTGCCATGGTCGACGTGTGCGATAATGGCTATGTTTTTCAGTGACATTGAATATCCGGACTTTGTTATGGACGTTGAATTGGCCCAGCCTGTAGCACAAGCATCTCTGGCACGAAATGCGCATATTGAAGCGCATGAGATAATTCTGTGTCCCAAGGTGAGACACTGAAATTCAAGCTGGAAGGCAAAAATGACATGTTCGAGAAGAACCGTGCATCCAACTCCACATCAACTGCTGTTGAAATTCCCGCACGCCTCACCTTGATGAGCGGTCAGGAATTTGTCGGTAACGCCATATCCCATGGAACTGGTCGGTTGCAGGAAATCCTTGGCTCAGCCTCAGGCTTTGTGGAGTTTCGATCTCATGACGGCGAAACCCGTAACTTCAACAAGGCAGCCATATTGAGCCTTGATCCGATGGCAATTCCTGCTGCGGACCAACTGACCAGGCGCAATCCAAACGCACCGGTCTTCGATCCCTATCAGGTTCTGGGTGTTAACGCTGACACAACACTTGCTGACAGCCGCACGGCCTACCACTCGATGGCACGGCGTTATCATCCCGACCATTTCGAGAGCGCTGCCTTGCCACAAGAGGTGAAAGACTATCTTATCAGCATGGCCCAGCGCGTTAACCTTGCCTGGGAAACTATCTCGCGCGCTAAGGCCCCGACAGAATAGACCTTACGAATTTCGCTTACGTGCTGCCAATGTGCGCAACCGCAAGGCATTTAACCTAATGAAGCCTTCTGCGTCCTTTTGGTCATAAGCACCACGGTCATCTTCAAACGTGACAAGCGCATCAGAATAAAGCGACTTTGGCGAACTGCGCCCAATAACCGTAACATTGCCCTTGTACAGCTTCAGCCGTACTGTGCC
This sequence comes from Anderseniella sp., assembly GCA_049679775.1. Taxonomy (GTDB): domain Bacteria; phylum Pseudomonadota; class Alphaproteobacteria; order Rhizobiales; family Aestuariivirgaceae; genus Anderseniella. The sequence continues at coordinate 6,649 of JBAUGO010000006.1, read as the reverse complement.
TTCCACGTGTTCCTGGCTCTTGTCGATCAGTGCCTGCAGCATTTCCCGCTCTGGTGCAAACCAGAATCCGTTATAGATCATCTTGGCATATTGCGGCATCAGGCTGTCCTTGAGGTGGGCTGCCTCGCGATCAAGGGTAATGGATTCCATGGCTCTATGTGCAGCCAGCAATATTGTCCCACCCGGTGTTTCATATATGCCACGGGACTTCATGCCCACAAACCGGTTTTCCACCAGATCAAGCCGCCCGATGCCATTGTCCCGGCCAAGATCATTCAACGTCGCCAATAGGGTGGCAGGAGACATTGCCTTACCATTAATGGCAACCGCGTCACCGTGTTTGAAATCAATCTCGATGACAGTTGGCTTGTCGGGCGCATCCTCAGGGCTGAGCGTACGTTGGAAGACATAGGCTGGCGGCTCCATATTGGGGTCTTCCAGCACTTTGCCTTCTGATGACGAATGCAAAAGGTTTGCGTCAACCGAAAATGGTGCTTCGCCTTGCTTGTCTTTAGGCACCGGAATCTGGTGTGCTTCAGCAAAGTTGATCAGATCCGTCCGAGACTTGAACGACCAGTCACGCCACGGCGCAATGACCTTGATATCTGGATTAAGCGCATAAGCTGCCAACTCAAATCGAACCTGATCGTTACCCTTGCCCGTCGCTCCATGGGCAATGGCATCAGCACCGGTTTCCTGAGCTATCTGCACCAGCCGTTTTGAAATCAACGGTCGCGCGATTGATGTTCCCAGCAGGTAAGTACCTTCATAAAGCGCATTTGCCCGGAACATGGGAAATACGAAATCACGCACGAACTCTTCACGGACATCCTCAATATAAATTTCCTTGATGCCCATCATTTCGGCTTTTTGGCGCGCTGGTCCCAGCTCATCACCCTGGCCCAAATCAGCCGTGAACGTCACGACTTCCGCATTCAGCTCAGTTTGCAGCCATTTGAGAATGATCGAGGTATCAAGACCGCCCGAATATGCCAGAACAACCTTTTTAACCGACGCCTTGATAGCCATTTTCAAACTTTCTCCAGATCAATTTTGCTTTGTTCTGCGCAACTACAGCAACACCCCTTGCCCATGCAAGGGGCTTCAACAGCACAACCTAGCTAGAAGTCGCTGGTAATGCCGTCTTTCTCCCAATCTCCAAATCGGGTTGGTTCCGGTCCGTCGCGACCATTCATTTCAGTTGGCATTTCTGCGGGCCTTTCCTGCTGCTTGCGCAACCGCGCCTCATCCAGCGCGCGTCTTGCAGCATCACTCAAGGGTTTTTTGTCCGTAGCAGTGTTTGTCATGACAACCTTGACATTGAAATGTTTGAGTTCGCAGATCATATACTGCTCAACATCACAAGGTGGCAACACTTTGAGGGTTTGCATTGATCAAAGGAGTTCGTGCAATGAATTACATGAAAACCGCCATACTGCTGGCTGGTATGACAGCCCTGTTCATGGGGATCGGCTTCCTGATTGGGGGTGAAACCGGCATGCTGATGGCACTGGTGTTTGCAGCGGGGACCAATATTTACGCATGGTGGAATTCCGACAAGGCAGTATTGTCCATGCATGGCGCCCAACCCGCCAGCGAAACACAACATCGCGATTTGTACACCATGGTTGCTCGACTGGCAGACAATGCCGGTTTGCCCATGCCCAAAGTGTATGTCATGGACAACCCTCAACCCAATGCGTTTGCCACTGGCCGCAACCCTGAAAATGCAGCCGTTGCTGCCACAACCGGCCTTCTGCAACAACTGAATTACGAGGAGGTAGAAGGCGTGATGGCCCATGAACTGGCCCACATTCAAAACCGCGACACCTTGATCATGACCGTGACTGCAACATTGGCTGGTGCAACATCCATGTTGGCAAACTTTGCGATGTTCTTTGGGGGCCGCGACCGGAACAACCCGCTTGGCATGATCGGCACCATAGCTACCATGTTGCTGGCACCGCTTGCAGCAATGCTTGTGCAAATGGCTATCAGCCGTACTCGCGAATATGCAGCAGACAAACGCGGCGCTGAAATCTGCGGCAAGCCACTGGCGCTGGCATCTGCCTTGCAGCGCATTGCCATGGGTGCGCAACAGATTGAAAACCACGCCGCCGAAGCAAATCCCGCAACCGCGCACATGTTCATCATCAATCCACTATCAGGCGCTCGCATGGATAATTTGTTCTCCACCCATCCTGACACCAACAACCGCATTGAAGCCTTGAGGCAAATGGCTGGCGACGGTACTCATCCAGATAGAGAGCCTTTGGATGCAAGGCAAAGTGACACCGAGACAAACGGACCCTGGTCGAAGGCGGGTAAACGCAATTCATCGCATGGCAAGGCATCTGGTCCGTGGGGGTAAAGAAAGCCAGGCGCGCTCCCAAATTTACCCCGCCAGATATTCATGTGGATGGCCTTCCATTAAGGTTGGCGGCCGTTAACGCACTCTCCCAGGTACTCGAAGAGAGCCGCTTTCTGGAAGACGCGCTGGCTGAGTCACTCAATCATATCGAAGACTCACGTGATCGTACCTTTGCCCATGCGATCGCAGCCATAACCTTGCGCCACAAGGGTCAGATCGACACAATTCTTTCCAACTATATTGAGCAGAAGCTTCGTACGAATACCGGCAAGGCATCCGTGATTCTTTTATGTGGCGTCGCTCAACTGATTTTCATGGATATCGAACCACACGCAGCAATCTCGACCAGCGTCGCCATTGCGGCTCAGGATGAAAAAACTCACCGGCTGAAAGGGCTGATCAATGCAGTGTTGCGAAATATTGCCCTTGATCGCGACACCATCCTGGCAAACCTGCCTGCACCAGATTGCAATCTGCCAAAGTGGCTTCACACCCGTTTGAAAGCTGATTACGGAACCGAAACAGTATTGGCAATTGCGCATGCTCATACTGAACAGGCCGACCTGGATCTGACCTTCAGGTCTTCACCCATACCGCCAGCTCTGCTAGATATTGGCATGCTCTTGCCGACAGGATCACTCAGAGTTTCAAAGCCACATCCCGCCATACCAGAACTACCCGGCTTTGCAGCAGGTGACTGGTGGGTACAAGATGCCGCCGCCGCCTTGCCCGTATTGCTATTCGGTGAATTATCCGGAAAAAAGGCACTCGACATGTGTGCCGCTCCAGGGGGTAAAACCCTGCAATTATGTGCCGCAGGCGCTGATGTCACTGCACTCGACAGTTCACAGACCCGCCTCAAACGGGTTACTGAAAACCTTGCCCGCACCGGACTATCTGCACAGTGCCTGGCAATTGATGCGATAGATTTTGCCACTGATGATTTATTCGACTGCATTTTACTTGATGCGCCATGCTCAGCCACTGGCACAATCAGGCGCCACCCAGACATGCCCTTCATGCGCGATAATGACGATGTGAAACAACTTCTCGTTATTCAAAGAAACCTGTTGCGCAAGGCGGCTGGTTTGCTCAAGCCCGGCGGCACGCTCATCTATGCTGTCTGCTCGTTACTGGCCGATGAAGGGCCAAAGCAGGTAGCAGGCTTTCTCAATCAACATCGTGATTTTTCACGTGTTCATATAGATGGCGAAACTGATCAAATTCCCACCGAATTCATTTCTAAAAACGGTGATTTGCGGACACTGCCACATATGTCTGTGGGAAACAGTGCCGGACTGGATGGTTTTTTTGCCGCTCGACTGCGCAAGTCGCACATCTGAGACAGATCGTTAGCATTTCGTTAACGAAATCCGGTCTTGAATGGACATATCCGTGAAGTGCAGGTGATTTGCATGTCGTCACCCACATTTCATTCCATCCGTTCATTTAATAACGAGCTGTTCTTGACCTCCTCACCGATAGCACTCAGCGGGCTTTTGAATATGAGCACCAGGCAGCTCATAAACCGGGCTGTGCATGCTACCTCACCGCAAATACCAAGTGTATCAATGTCGCGGTGTACAGCTCTGGAGTTAGCCATACCTGCCATCATCAAGGGAGATGCTTCACGCGCAAGCGGCCTTTACCGAGGCATTTTCGAGCTGGCGGGTTGCAAGGTAGTGCTGGCAGGAACATCGGTCTTCGAACTCCCCGGCTCAAGACCCATATCTTTCGACCACGCCTTGAACTCATTCGACTGGCTACAAGATCTGCATGCAGGTAATACCCAGCTTTATCGTGTGTTCGCCCGGGGTCTCATTGCCGAATGGCTTGAGCTCAAGACCTATCGCACACCAGCCGCCAGAGACGTGCAAACCCTCGCCAAACGAATCATCAACTGGATACAATGTGCTCCCTATCTGTTGAAGGGAGCCAGCGAAGGCTTCGAAATTAAATTTTTTGATAGTCTGACAAGGCAAACCCGTCTTCTGGCCCGTCGCGGTATCCCTCATTATACACCAGCAAACAGGTTGATGTCGGCTCTTGCGCTTGCCTTTGTATCCTTTGGAACTGCTGGTCTTGACGGTTTCCAGAAAACTGCAATGGCCCGACTATCACTTGAGCTCGATCAACAGATTTTACCTGATGGCGGGCATGTTTCCAGAAGCGGAGAGAGCCTCGTTGATCTTCTGGTATTGCTGATCCCGTTGCGCGATGCACTGGTCAAGGCACGTATGGAAGTGCCTGGAAAAGTAAATGCCGCGATAGATCGTATGCTACCCATGCTACGGTTCATGAGCCATCATGATGGTGGGTTGGCCGTATTCAATGGCGTATCGCGAACCAGCATAGGCAAGATCAAGGCAATTCTGGATCGTGATGATGTGCGCGGTCGGCCTTTGGAATCGGCCCCGTTTAGTGGATACAGCCGACTGGCCCATGGCCGCGCTACAGTTGTGATGGATACTGGCAGCGTGCCAGCTCCCGGTCAAAATAAAGGCGCAGCCTGCTCCCCCTTGGCATTTGAACTGTGTGATGGCGCCCATCGCATCGTTGTAAATTGCGGCAGCAAACATGGAAGCGACGCGCAATGGCAGTCTGCGTCCAGGCTGACTTCGGCACATTCGACCATTACTATTGCAAATCGCGACACATATACTGTTTTGGATAATGCTTTTACCCACCGTCTGTTCAATACACCCATTCTTATGGGCTCCGGCGAGGTAAAGTCAGAAACACAAATTGGTGAACCAGGCAGCATAATTACGGCTCAACATTCTGCTTATGAAAAAGCCTTTGGTATAATCCATCACAGGCAACTGTTTCTGGATGCCAGCGGCACAGATCTACGGGGCGAGGACCGACTGATACAGGAAGACCCTGCCTCAATAGATCCTGGTCATGAGTTTGCAATCCGCTTTCATTTGCACCCCTCGGTTAAGGCGACAATGTCGCGTGACGGGGGCAGCATCATGATGCTTCTGCCCAACAAAACCGGTTGGCGGTTTTCTGCTCGTGGTGGGCTTCTGGCTATTGAGCCCAGCGTCTATCTGCCCAACAGTCGTTGTGCACGCGCTACCTCACAGATCGTTATTTCAGGCATAACCGGTCGTCCAGAAAAGGTTGCATGGGCTTTCAAGAGAATGTCGAAAGCTTCAAAATCCGAAAAACTGTCACAAGACAATGCTCCGGAATTGCCACTGAGTACGGGATAACTCCTTCTCTGCCATTTCAAAGCATGTACTCGCTGTTATAACGCTCCCAGATAGTTCGAACGGGCAAGGGAGTTATATTCCATGAGTGCCATACGCCGCGCTTTGCTTTCAGTTTCAGATAAGACAGGACTGGTTGATTTTGCCAGGAACCTCACTGACCTTGGTGTGGAGCTTGTTTCAACTGGTGGAACGTCACGCACCCTATCTGATGCAGGTCTCAAGGTCATTGATATCTCCTCATGGACCGGCTTTCCTGAAATCATGGACGGACGCGTAAAAACCCTACACCCGAAAGTTCACGCAGGTTTGCTTGCGGTCAGGGATAATCAGGAACACACTAGGGTGATGCAGGAAAATGCCATCGATTACATCGATATGGCAGTGGTCAATCTCTATCCATTTGAAGATACATTGGCACGTGGTGGTAGCTACGAAGAGCTGGTTGAAAACATTGATATTGGTGGTCCGGCAATGACGAGAGCAGCTGCCAAGAACCACAAGGATGTTACTACTATTGTAGACCCCGCAGACTATGACGCCATCATTTCTGAAATGCGCAACAACGCTGGTGCAACCCTTCAAAGCACCAGATCAAGGTTGGCTGCCAAAGCGTTTGCTCGCACCGCGTCATACGACTCTATCGTCAGCACATGGTTGCTTGAACAAACCAGTGAAACCGATCAGACAACACCAACATACCGAAGTGTTGGAGGAACATTGATCCAGCCATTGCGCTATGGTGAAAACCCGCATCAATCAGCCGGGTTCTACAAGACCGGAGAAAACCGTCATGGCGTTGCAACAGCGCATCAGTTGCAAGGCAAGGAGCTTTCCTACAATAATATAAACGACACGGATGCTGCTTATGAATGCGTCAGTGAATTCCCAAACAGCGGACCACCAGCTTGTGTTATCGTGAAACATGCCAATCCGTGTGGTGTAGCAACAGCCAATACTCAGCTTGAAGCATACCAGCTTGCGCTTCGCTGTGATCCGGTAAGCGCATTCGGTGGCATTGTGGCTTTCAACAAACCAATTGATGGTGAAACTGCCAGGGCAG
>JBAUGO010000005.1:0-3256 GCA_049679775.1 Anderseniella sp. | reverse complement strand
CGCCCCTACATCGAGAACCATTTGCGACTGGCGGGTAATGATTTGCGTCAAGCAGCGGGCCGCTGGCCGCAGCCGCTACTTCTGAGCTGGTTGGGGGCGATGGGGAGCTTGGCGTCGGTCTTTCTCGATCAGCTTGCGGTAATAGACTTCGCCAGGCCTCACCGGCTCGCGAGAAGATTCCGAGAGTGTCACCAGCTTTTTGAGAACCGCTGGATGCTGTCCTGCGATGTTTTGCTTTTCCTCCACATCAAGGGATAAATCGTAGAGTTCCCAGTCGCGATTGCCTCGTTTGCAAGCCTTCCAGTTCCCCATTCGCACTGCCCTTTGATCACGGTACTCCCAGTACAAGTGATCGTGAGCTTGTTGCCCTGGTTGAGCCAGTAGGGTCGGAGCGAAAGAGAGCCCATCGGTTTTGGGGCAAGATGCATCGGTCAGGTCCGCCAGCGTCGGCATGGCGTCTTGGAAACAGATCAGTTGATCGGTCACCGCACCGGGCTCAATGGTGCTGGGCCAGCGCACCAAGAAAGGAATCTTTAAACCGCCTTCGTACAACGAGCCCTTTCCGGCGCGAAAACGCTTCCCGGTGGCTGGATTGAGGTTCGGCGCAAAGAACCCATGCGGTCGTTCCTCCGTCTTGAAATAGTCTTGCCCGCCATTGTCGCCGCACACAAAAACAACTGTGTTGTCGTCGATCTGAAGCTCTTTCAGCAGAGCAAGGATCTCGCCAAGTTGGCGGTCAACCATGTGCATGAATGCAGCATAAACTCGAGCGTCCCGGTCGGTTCGTTGCCCAGCAGTCCAGGGTTTGTCTTTGAAGAGTTGCCAGGATGGATCATCGTCATCAATCCCCCACAGACCATGCGGAGGAGTCCACGGGAGGTAGCAAAAGAACGGTTGGTTCTTGTTCTCTCGAATGAACTTGAGCGACTCGCGAAAGATCGCAAGCTGGGCGTGAGTATCGCCTTCGTAAAAGCTATCGCCGCTGTTGCCGGCGAGCGGGACTTCACGACTGTTTCGGATCAGGTACTGAGGATAAAAGGTGTGGGCGTGAACTTGATCGTAATAGCCAAAAAACTCATCGAAACCATGCTTCTCGGGGACCCCGGAAGTCCCCCGACCACCAATGCCCCATTTCCCAAAACCACCTGTCGCGTAGCCCTGCGGTTTGAGCATTGTGGCTAGCGTGGGCTCATCTTCACGGATCGGTGAGAACCCATCGTTGATTCGCATCGACGTGTGGCCGGAATGAAGGCCCGTCAACAACACGCAACGGGTCGGTCCGCAAACGGGGGCACCTGCGTAGGCGTTGGTAAAACGCATCCCTTGGCCAGCAAATTCATCGATGTTGGGAGTCAGCAGCTCGGGATGCCCCATGTGCCCCGATTCAAAATATCCCCATTCATCCAGCATCAGGTAGATGATATTGGGTGGATCGGCTGCCATCGACAATGACGATGAAAAAAGGAGAAACGCGACCAGGCAGACGATTCGATTCATCGATTGGTATTCCGGCAACAAGTTGTAGAGAGGTCACTATTCGGCGGTGCATTTCAATCGGAGGTCTGCCTGTGGGCATCGCGCCACGCTATCCCACGCGGTTTCCTTCATCGCGAGCGTGCCTACCGCTTCCAAACGATGCTCGCCGATTCGTTCTCGATATCGAGCTCAACGAACGCGTTGGTAAAATCGCGAGCGTAAGTATAGCCGCTACGAGTCGCTGGCCCTTTCGGTGGACCCAAGGGACGATCGAAAACAGCCGGACGCGTCATCCAAGTCTTACTCGATTTCGCGTCGTAGCTATCTTTTAAATCAAAGTAGCTGTATCGTTCGGCGCAGATCAAAAAGATTGCCAACTGGTAGTCGAACCGGTTCTTCGCGTCCCCGTTCCGTCTCGGTTGATCGTCGCCTTGGACAGCGGCACCCGGCGTCTCGTCTGCATCTTGTTGGTTGCGATCCAGTTCACAGGTGTAGGCAATGATGGAACCCTGACGCGCGGCTTTTTGAAAGTCTCTGATGCCTTGGGCAACATAGTCTTTCTTGGACATCCCCACGGCGCCCTCAAATCCCTCGATATAAGAACCATCAAGCGTCTTCAGATAGCGGATTCCCGAATCTGGAAAACGCGCTCTCAGCAAATTTGCGACCATCAGCTTTCGCGGCCCGAGCATCTTGCGAGTCTCTTCCATCATCGTCACGTATCCGGCCAGCACGGCGTCTTTCTTTGCTTCGCCAATTTCACGTTTCAAGAAAGCAGGCTCCAGTACCTTGACGACACCGTCCAGAAAAATGCCATCAACGGCGGGATCGGCACAGACATCCATCGCAGCGTTGATCCACCAATCACGCATCGCCACGTTGCTGAGGTCGTAGGCTTGGACGCGGTTGCGAATCACCTTTTCTTCGCCTTTTTGTCCGACCAGAAAAGCACCCGGAATCTGTTTCAAAGTCTCGTTGGCTGCATAGCTACCATAGTGCACGATCACGTTTCGGTAGTACAGTATTTTGGTTTCTGGACTGATCGTTTTTACAGCGCGGGCTGCTTGGAGGGTTCCCGCTTCAACGGATCCGAAATCTTGATGTCCGGTTGCTTTCTCAAAAGTAATCAGCGGAAACGTTGCCAGGTATTGGATTTCGTCATCGGTAAACGCGGTGTCTTTGCGAATGTGCACGTACAAAGGCACGTGGTCCCATGAAAAGTCCGGCATTCGCTTCAGGTCCACCGGAGCTGCGATCGGCTCGGCCGCACCGAGATCGCTGGCCAATGAGAGCAGAACACCAAGGACGGCGATTAATTGCAGTGGTTTCATGTCATTCATCCGCTTCCAACACAGAAAAGAGATCGTTGGGTCCGCAAGGGATTCGAATTCATTAGAAGGCTTTTTTAATCGCATCCAATTCAACGCCGAGCAATTGTTTCGCGAGCCCATTCAGTTGTTCTGCAGGACCCTGGAGGTGATACGTCCGCTGTACGTGCGTCATGGCTTCGCCCGGCTTCAGTGCAGCGGCGGGAGAAGAAGTTTCCAACTCATAGAACGGCCCCAATGGTGGCTTACCAGGCTCGGGTGAACCATCGTTGTAGGAATTGATCACGTCTCCCGCGTAAGGCTCGTCTTGCAGTTTCCACATCGAGTTGACGAAACCGTTGGGCGCATCCTGCACGTTGTAGGTGACAATGTTCAGTACTTTTCCGGCGGCGTCGTAGCTGCCGGCGATTCCTTTGGAACGCTTAGCCGTGATACCGATTTTCCCGCGTCGG
>JBAUGO010000004.1:0-4803 GCA_049679775.1 Anderseniella sp. | reverse complement strand
AGATAAATGAGAAGCAATTATATCCTCGCTCAGGAGCGTGCTCAGGTACCACAGGGTATCGACTTGAAGTGGGAACTGGTCACTATCGCAGAAATTCATTCTGTACAAATTGTGACATTCCAAAACTTAGCTGAGCTTCAGACGATTGATTGGTGATACCAGCCACTCAAGCTTTGCCACAAATGACTGGGATGGGCGGAGAGTGGACATCGAAAGAGATGTTTAAAATGTTGAAGCAATAGCAAAACCGGACGTTCGGCTAGTAGCGAGTTATGTCCTCCTTGAACGCATGAACGTAGAAAATTGCCAACTCATATTTCAGATTGACAGTAACAAAGTCTAATGTATACATATTGCATACATTTACGAGTGGATACATGAAGCGGAATAAAAAGCAGGATTGCTACAACCAACTGATTAAGCGAATTTTGACGCTGGACATTGAGCCTGGCTCGATACTCGACGAGACCTTGTTATCAAACGCTTATGACCTTTCCAGAACGCCATTGCGCGAGGTTTTTCAACGGCTATCCGGAGAGGGATATTTGAGCCTGCAGGAAAACCGCGGGGCTAAAGTTTCCTCCATGGATATTGCCAGCATGCGTAATTTCTTCCTGTCCGCCCCGATGATTTATGCCGCAGTGGCGCGATTGGCTGCTGAAAATCGTGGCAGGAACCAGATCGAAGAGCTGAAAACAACCCAACAGGCATTCAGGCGCAATGGCGAGGCTGGTGAGCCGGTTGCCATGGGGATCCAGAACCATGCGTTTCATCGGATTATTGGCGAAATGGCCGATAACGCCTTTTTAATGCCGAGCCTAAACAGACTGCTGATCGATCACACGCGTCTTGGTCAACAATTTTATCGCCCGAACAATGCGCAAGACCGCCAGCTCATTTGGAAAGCCAGCGAACAGCATGATGCAATGATCGAAGCGATCGAAAACGGAGAGCCGGCCCGCGCCGTTGAATTGACTTTAGAGCATTGGGCGCTGTCGCGCGATCAAATGGAAAAATATGTAAGGCCCGATCCGCTTCCGCTTGATATCGGATCCACAGCTTCACCTGAAGGTAAACAAAATGCAATTTGAAGGCATCTATACTCCGGTCGTTACGCCATATAACGAAGACTTTTCGCTCAACAAAAAAGAGTTTGAAAAGGCCATTGAACATCTCATCGCATCAGGAGTTCACGGCATTGTTGTCGCGGGTACGACAGGAGAATATTACGCCCAATCTGCTGATGAACGCGTTGATTTGATGAAGCTGGCCAAGAAGATAATTGGCAAGCGCCTGCCATTGATCATTGGTACGGGTGCTATACGAACCGAAGACAGCATCTTTTATGCTGAACATGCAAAGGCGATTGGCGCTGATGCCTTGTTGATCGCAACCCCCCCTTATGCCTATCCGACAGCCCGTGAGATTGCTTTACATGCTTTAGCAATTGACCGCGCGGCAAATATGCCTGCCATGCTGTACAATTATCCCGGCCGCATGTCGGTCAATATGGATGAAGAGACTTTGGACAGGCTGGGAAGATCGCCTAACTTCTGCGCAATCAAAGAGAGCTCCGGCGATCCAAATCGTCTGCACATGCTGGCGCGGGATTACCCGCATATTCAACTATCGTGCGGAATGGATGATCAGGCTCTCGAATTTTTCGCATGGGGCGCACGATCATGGGTATGTGCCGGATCAAATTTTGCACCTGCCGCCCATATTGCCCTTTATCAGGCCTGCGCAGTTGAAGGTAATTTCACCAAGGGTCGCGCGATCATGACAGCCATGCTGCCATTGATGCGGGTACTTGAGCAGGGCGGCAAATTTGTTCAATGCATTAAATACGGTCTTACGCTCAAAGGCATTGACTGCGGCCCGCCGCGTAAACCTCTGCAGCCCTTGAACAAGGACGACAAGCGCGAACTGGCTGAGGTCATTCGCACAATGGACATAGCGATTGCCGCAATCGAAAAGGAATTTGCGAAATGAGCGATCTACTCACCGCAGCCGAATATACCGCTATTGCAGCTGAAATGGATTTTCCGAAAGCTGCCTTTATCGATGGCAAATATCGACCTGGAAATGGCGCAAAACTCAAAACCATAAACCCGGCAACGGGTAGAAAAATCTGCGAAATTTCCGGATGCAACGGAGCTGATGTGGATTTTGCTGTCAGCAAGGCGCGCCAGGCCTTTGATCAAGGGCATTGGGCAAATCTGCACCCTTCCGAACGCAAAGACGTTTTAATCCGGCTTTGCAAACTGATCACCCGCAATCGCCGTGAACTTGCGGTAATGGAAAGTTTGGACAGCGGAAAGCCTATCCGCGATTGCGAATTGATCGATGTTCCTGAGGCCATACATACACTGAAATGGCACGCAGAACTGATTGACAAGATTTACGATCAAACCGCACCTGCTGGCGAAGATGCCATCGCTCTTATTATTCGCGAAGCTATTGGTGTTGTCGGTATTGTTTTACCTTGGAACTTCCCGCTTTTGATGTTGGCTTGGAAAATCGGCCCGGCATTGGCTGCGGGCAATAGTGTGATTGTGAAGCCTGCCGAGCAAACCAGCCTGACAGCCTTGCGCATTGCAGAGCTTGCCCATGAGGCTGGCTTGCCGAGGGGCGTGTTACAGGTTCTCCCGGGCGATGGCCCTTCGGTCGGGGAACCCTTGGGGCTGCACATGGATGTGGACATGGTCTCCTTCACCGGATCGACTGAAACCGGAAAACGCTTTTTGCGCTATTCTGCCGACAGCAATATGAAAAAGATCGTTCTTGAATGCGGCGGGAAAAACCCTGCAATCGTTCTGGATGATGCTGAAGACCTCGACCTTGTTGCCGAGCAAGTGGTCAATGCCGCCTTCTGGAATATGGGGGAAAACTGCTCGGCCAATTCTAGGCTGATTGTTCAAAAAGGCGCAAAGCCAAAGCTTGTCAAACATATCCTTGCGCGTTTGAGGGATTGGAAAACCGGGAACCCGCTTGACCCTGAAAATCATCTTGGCGCGTTAATCGACTCGGATCATTGCAAAAAAGTCGCCTCCTATCTCAAGTCTCCAAAAGGCACCGTGCTTGCTGGCGGAACGGTTGACGGTAATTTTGTTGCCCCTACGGTTATTGATGATGTCCCATCAAAAGACAAATTGGCCAAGGAGGAAATCTTTGGTCCGGTGCTATCAATCATTACCGTTGCAAGCCTGGATGAGGCTTTGGAAATTGCCAATGACAGCCACTATGGATTGGCGGCCAGCATCTTCACTGCCAATGGCAAGAAAGCATTGCGCGCTGCAAAAGCAATCAAGGCCGGAACTATCACCATCAATTGCTACGGCGAAGGCAATATCGCCACGCCCTTTGGCGGTTACAAGCAATCGGGATTCGGCGGAAGAGACAATGGCATTCATGCCCATGACCAATTTACTGAAGTAAAAACCATCTGGATCGACCTTTCCGACACACATGCGAAAGACAAAATACTATGAACGTGCCCTTGGAGACGACACGCGAGAATTTGGGCAAGGTGCGCCGCGGCGGCAGAGATGCCAGACGCGAACTGCGCTCAGATCGCACTACGCATATGTTACCAGCGTTGAAACGTAAGCTACCTGTTGTTGAACCTATGTCCCAAGAACAGGTTAAAAAAATCGATAATGCGTCTATGGCAATTCTTGAAGAAGTCGGCGTTATCTTCCGTGATCCAACAGCTTTGGATGATTGGAAAAAAGCAGGGGCAAGAGTTGAAGGCGAACGGGTTTATTTCGACCGACACATGATCCGTGAACTGATTTCAACAATCCCATCTTCTTTCACCTATCATGCGCGTAATCCCGCCAATAATCTGCCTTTCGGCAATGATTATTCGATCTTTGTGCCCATGACTGGCGCACCTTATATGCGCGATTTGGAAGATGTGCGCCGGGGTCCAACGCTGAAAGACCTTGGGGACTTTCACAAGCTTTCCCATATTTGCCCGGCCATTCATTCTTCAGCCCACCATATCGTGGAGCCGATGGACAAATGGGTATCCCATCGCCATTTGCACATTACCTATTCGTCCATGAAATATTCCGACAAGACTTTCATGGGTATGACGACCAGCCCTAAAAACGCTGAAGATGTCATGGAAATGTGCGCCATCTTGTTTGGTGAAGATTATATGGAAACGCATCCTGTCGTTACGGGCAATTGTAACGGCAACTCGCCTCTGGTTTGGGACGAAACCATGCTCGGTGCGATGCGTGCTTTTTGCAAACGCAACCAGCCGATTTTATGCTCTCCCTTTGTTTTGGGAGGAGCCAATACGCCGGCCTCTACAGCTCCAGCCGTTGCCCAGTTAAATGCTGAGGCGCTGTCCGCGCTGGCCTATACCCAAGTGATCCGCAAAGGCTGCCCGGCAATTTACGGGCACTATCTTTCCACGGTCTCCATGAAATCAGGCGCTCCGATGGCCGGAACGCCGGAAATCAGCTTGATGAATTTCATGATCGGTCAGATGGCGAGGTTTTATGATGTGCCTTGGAGAACGTCAAACACGTTGGGTGGCGCAAAAACCTTTGACGCACAAGCCGGTTATGAAAGCGCCTCCACGATGATGGCGGTGATGCTGGCTGGCGCCAATTATATATGGCATTCAGCGGGATGGAATGAGGCCGGAATGCACTGCTCCATGGCAAAATTCGTTGTCGACGCAGAGCAATGTGAAATGGCCTATCGGATGGCTTCAGGCATTAACTGGGATGACTTTGATGAGGCATTGGAAGCTGTTCGCGATGTGGGACCGGGAGGTCATTATCT
>JBAUGO010000003.1:0-6196 GCA_049679775.1 Anderseniella sp. | reverse complement strand
GCGATGCAGGCTGCATCCTATGTTTTGCAGGCAGACAATCGCTCCGACGATGATGCCTCAGAGCATGAAGACCTCAATCCCGTCATCATTGCAGAATCAACAGCCAGTATTGGTGAGTTGTCAGTTGGTGAAGCGGTCATGAAGCTGGATTTTACCAATGAACCTTTCGTGCTGTTTCGTAACGGCAAGACTGGCAACCTTAACGTAGTTTACAAACGCAAGGATGGAAATGTCGGCTGGGTTGATCCCGGTTCCAAATAAGCCGACATCATCTTGTAACAATGTGTGCAGGTAATAATGGTCATTAATTGACCTGTATCTACACTGGAATGCATGGAGAAGCAGACGAACATGCAACTATCACAGATCATATCAAGCGATGCTGTGCTGCCAAATATGAAAGCAACCGGCAAGCGTCAATTGCTGCAAGAGCTCTCATCAGAGGCAGCAAGGGTCTCAGGTCTGGACAGCCAGTTGATTTTTGAAACCCTGCTCAGACGGGAAAAGCTTGGGTCCACAGGGCTTGGGCAAGGTATTGCCATTCCGCACGGAAAGTTTGCTGCGCTTGATCGCGTGCATGGTCTGTTTGCACGTATTGCTACGCCCGTAAAGTTTGACTCCGTGGATGACAGGCCCGTTGATCTGGTGTTTTTGCTTCTGGCTCCTGAAAGCGCAGGCGCTGATCACCTCAAGGCACTCGCACGTATTTCTCGTCTCTTGCGTGACCCGGAAATAGTTGAAAAGCTGCGTGGTACGAACAAGGCCGAAGGGCTCTATTCAATCCTCACGGAAAATTCAACCATCTCGAACCACGCCGCATAGTTGTACCTAGTGAACTGAGATAGTGGCCAGGTCGTGCTCGAAGGCATTCGCGATGGCGGCTTCACGACTTTCTGATACAGAAACAGGCGTTCCATTTGCCATATAGAGACAAAAGAAGACCTTGGATGGGTCTGTGCCCAATGGCGCACCCAACATTTGCTCTACGCGATTGACCGGTAATTGACGTACATATGCCACTTCGCCCAGCCCCAGATCAGCAAGGGCCAATTCATTCACCGGTAATTGTGGCAGGCCGGTTGTTGTTTTATTGTTCACTTCAAAGCCTCCAATATTTGTCCGCCATAAGCAGACATCGCGCACGCGGCGCTTTTGTTACCCATGATATCGGGAGGCAGTGATTGGTTTTCAAGTCTCTTCAGGATGCTTTATGCATCGGGTGGTGGCAGGAAGTGCACATTGTGTTCACTGGCCAGTCGGATCACTTCGGCAGGATCAGGCACATTATGGATTTTTGTAAAGAGATCCCACAATCGCTGGGTTGGTGAAACCCAGAACACACATTTTACATCAGCACCTGATTTGTTGAAAATGCCATGCGCAAGACCACGGGGCAATCTGATCAACTCACCAGCTGTTGCTGAGGCATCCTTGCCATCGAGAAACAGATCAAAACGACCTTCCAGAACATAGATGAACTCATCCTGATCAGGATGGATATGCGGTGGCACGAAAGTCCCGTCCGGAAAGGTCGCATGCCAGGAAAACGAGCTTTCGCAAATGTGTTTCGGCACATAGGTTTGACCAAGGATATTCCATTTGATGGCATCTATACCTTCATCGGCTGCTGTTACGCCCGCTGTCATGGGGTTCATTTGGCTCTGTTTCCTGATTATGGGTTCACACTGGAGTAGGGTATTTCACACCGTTTCATCGTTTTCTGCAAGCTTTGCGCTCGAAATCAACCCTAACCAAATCTGGTGTATTCAGGATTTTCTTGTTTCCGCAGAGATTGCACTTTCCAACCCGGTTGAGCCATAAAGCCAATCAATCGAGTTGTACCAGTCATCTGGTGTTTTGGCCTTCATGATGGCATTGCGCAATTGTGCATGTGCACCAGCAGGATGATAGATGTGTTCTCCGATAAGGCGAGACTGAAGCTGTACACGTGATGTGCGCAGATAACGCCTTGCATTATAAGCAGGTAATGCCTTTTCGATATCCCCACAGTGCACCTCAATCTGGGCTGAGAGGCAAACGGCATCTTCCATCGCCATGCACGCGCCTTGAGCAAAATATTGCAGCATTGGGTGGGCGGCATCTCCCAACAGGGCAACACGTCCATCGACCCAGTTTGACACTGGCAACCGGTCACATAAAACCCAATGCTTCCAGTCCGAACCCCGCTCAATGATCTGGCGCGCAACAGGGCTGACATGTGCAAAGCCTTCAAACACCTCTTCATGGCTCACAGGCTTTCCTGCAACCGGCTCTGGAGCATCATTGTGGCAAGTGACCACAAGATTGAACTTCTGCCAGCCGGTCAGCGGATAGTGGACAATGTGGCATTTGGGGCCGGCCCACAACGTAGCAGCATTCCAGCGAAGCTCTTCAGGCATTTGCTCGATATCAATAACTGAACGATAGGTTGAATGGCCCGATACAATTGGCAAGCCATCGCCCACCAGTTGTTGGCGGATGCTGGATGACAGTCCATCTGCACCAATCAATGCAACGCCTTTTATCCTGTCTCCAGTTGCGGTGATAGCAGTGACAACAACTCCGTCCTGCTCATAGCCGACAACCTTGCAACTGGTTTTCAATTCTATCAGGTCATGTGCCAGACATGCCTTGAGAAATACACCATGCAGATCACCACGATGGATCACGGCATACGGATTGTTGAAGCGTTTTCTGAAAGGTTCATCCAGCGGGATGCGAACGATTTCTTCGCCAGACATGGCATCCATCAGGCGAAGGCTATCAATATAGATAGCCATGCCACGCGCGATCTCACCAACACCGAGATAATCAAAGGCATGAAACGCGTTCGGACCGAGCTGTATTCCAGCACCGATTTCCCCCAGACTTGATGCCTGTTCCAGAACAACAGACCGCAAACCAGACCGGGCAAGTCCCATTGCTGTTGCCAGGCCGCCTATACCGCCGCCTGCTATGATAACCGGATATGTGTTGGACATGATTACCCTCTCCAAGAGGCTAATCTGGCATGATCAATCGTCATCGTCCAGAATGCGATGCGCTGCTCCTTCAAGGTCATCATACTGACCATCTCGAACGCTCCACACAAAAGCAATAAGACCAAGAGCCCCCAGACCCAGGGCGATCGGGATAAGAAACAGCAAATGACTCATGAAACCAACTCCAACCTGCGGGGTTTCGGTTTGCCATCATTAACAGGAGGCGACTTCATTGCGTGCTTATGGGGATCACGCGGTAGCTGGTCTGTGGCGATAAAATTGAGCCGCAAACTATTGGCCACAACGGCAATGGATGATGTTGACATGGCAATGGCCGCAAAAAGTGGGGTGACATAGCCCATAATGGCAAAAGGTACGGCGATACAATTATAACCAATTGCCAGTGCAAAATTTTGCTTGACCACTCGACCAGTCTGGCGTGCCACCTTTAGCGATGTAGTTATGGCAGCAAGGCCTTTGGTGGTGAATACGAGTCCTGCACTGGCACGTCCAATGTCAGACGCAGAAGCAGGTGCCATGGACACATGGGCAGCAGCAAGTGCCGGAGCGTCGTTCAATCCGTCACCAACAAAAAGCACCTTGCGACCCTCTTGTTGCAGGGATCCAATGCGGGCAATCTTGTCGGCTGGCTTCAGGTTGGCGCTAGCTCGCTCAATGCCCAGAAGGCAAGCAACTTGTCCGACCGCACCTTCGCTGTCACCAGATATGATTTCAACATCAAATCTCAGAGACTTAAGGGAGTTCACTGTAACAACTGCATCTGCGCGCAATGTATCTGCCATGGCAAAGCAAACAAGGCTTGCGCCTTGGCGAGCAAAACATACCTCGCTGCCAACCGCCTCCTCAGATTTGGAGGTTTTGACAATTTCCGACACCCAGGAGCGACGACCAAGACGTACCTTTTTACCTTGCCAAACCGCTTCAATCCCAAAGCCCGGGATTTCTTCAACATCACAGATCAAGAGGCCTGAAGGGTTTTCCTGAAGGCGTGCAATGGCGCGTGCAGCTGGGTGGGTTGAGAGCCTTGCCAGCATGACAGCCAGCGCATGCTCGTGTTCGGTGCCGCCATCGATGGAAGTTACACGTGGCTCGCCAAGGGTCAAGGTACCGGTCTTGTCAAACACAACCATGTCAACCTCGGCCAGCTTTTCAAGCGCTGCCCCATCCTTGAGCATGACACCCGAGCGGAACAGGCGATTGGCAGCAACCACATGGGCTATGGGAACGGCAAGTCCTAGTGCGCAAGGGCATGTAATGATCAAGACAGCAATTGTCACATAAATTGAAACATGCCAATCACCGCTAGTGATAATCATCCAGGCAATAAAACTCAGCCCGGCAAGGATATGAACCGCCGGTGCATAAATGCGTGCAGCCCGGTCAGCAATGCGGACATGCCCAGACTTGCTTTGCTCGGCCGCCTCCATCATGGCAACTACCTCTGCCACAAAAGAGGATTTGGCTGGCCGCAGGACGCGGCACATCAAAGGCCCGGATAAATTCAATACACCGGCCTCAATTTCCAGATCCGGTTCTGCCTTGATGCTGGTGCTTTCGCCTGTCACCAGTGATCGGTCCAGATCACTGAACCCGTCAATGACGATACAGTCGACTGGGATTCGCTCGCCAGCGGCAACCAGGATCACGTTGCCTTCCGTCAGTTCTGACACGGGCGTATATGCGTGTGCTCCATCTGCAGCTACGAGAACCGCACCTGAGGGAACAAGTTTTGCCAGTTGCATCACTGCGCTACGGGCACGCTCGCGCATCATATGATCAAGATAGCGACCCAACAGGAGGAAAAACAACAAGGTCACCGAGGCATCGAAATAGGTTTCATGCTGACCTGACAGGCTATCGTAAACACTCATTCCAAGCGCTAGCAGCACAGCAAGCGAAATAGGGACGTCCATGTTGATGCTTTTGGCTTTCAGGGCGCGCAACGCCGATGAGAAAAACGGGCGTCCAGAGAACAAACAGGCAGGAACGGCTATCAGACCCGATATCAGTTGAAACAAACGAGCAGTTTCTGCATTTGCGCCTGACCATACTGATACAGAAAGCAGCATCACATTGGCCGCTGCGAAACCGGCCACGGCCAGATACAGCAACAATTGTCTGCCTGTATCGCCCGCCGCCGTGCCCATGTCTGCCATGTCAAAGAACGTGGCTTCAAATCCAAGATCTGCAAACTCGGCAATAAAATCAATGCTGGACTGGGCTTCAGGCAACCATTTTACGCTTACGCGCCTTGTTGACAGGTTGGCTCGTACAGTATGCACACTCGGTAATCGGGCAATGCCATCCTCGATCTTCCTGATGCAAGCGATGCAATGCATGCTTGGTACCACAAAATCTGTTTGCATCATCCCGTCGGCCAACTCGTGCGACAGGGAAAGCAGTCTGTCATGATCGATTTTTTGTTTAATCTCATCACGTGCAGGAACAGATATGGCGCTGCAACATGTCATTGCCCGGCCCCCTTTATGATCAGACGCTTGTCCAGTCTGTAGTCGCCTGCGAGGCTTTTTGCGCGGATGCTGACTTGCCAAACTCCAGGCAACAGCCGATCTTCAGCTCGGTAAATACCATTGCCGTGACTTGTCAAGATCACCTTGTGGTCGACCTGCTCAAAGGCCGGACGGCCAACATCAGCAACTACACTATCCAGCGAAACGCCATCGCCCTTGTTGTCGATCAGGGACAGGACAATGGCACCGTCCGCATAGCTGATGTCACCAGTCCACCCTCGCGCGGTCTGTTTTCTGGCTTCCGCCAGTTCACGGTTGAAGTCCTGTGATGCAACATAGCTGTTTTTCACCACCAGGCCTGTCCAGCTACTGGTTGCGAAAGTGGCCATGGTCAGGTTGACCGTGATAATCACCCCGAAAAAAGCCAGCATCAAAAGCAGCATGTGCTTGCCTGTGAACTGCTTTTCCTGAGAGCTTTGCGAGTTCAATTGCCAATGTCTCCTGGTGCTGCAAATTGCGTTACATGACTTGAAGTATCTTTCGTATCGACCCCGGTTACCTTGAAGCTGAACTCAGTGCTGTCAGCAGAAATGGCTTTCCTTGGCATGGTCACAAAAACCCTCACATTGCGCAATTGGTTTGATTTTACCGGAATGACTTCATCCGTGCCTTGACCCAGATCACTACCCTCCAGTCGCAAAGTGGCAGAAGGCAGGCCTTCAA
>JBAUGO010000002.1:0-6506 GCA_049679775.1 Anderseniella sp. | reverse complement strand
TGATGACAGTGCATGGCGCCAAAGGCCTGGAAGCACCCATAGTATTTCTGCCTGATACGTGCACGGTGCCAAAAAACAGAAGCGCAAAGATTGTATATACGTCAGAGGGAGTACCAGTGTGGACACTGAAAAAGAAATACTCAAATCCTCAGGTTAGCAACTTGCAATCAGACGCTCGCGAACTCGCACTGGAAGAATATAACAGGCTGTTATATGTGGCCATGACGCGTGCACGCTATCGGCTGTATGTGTGCGGATTTATGAAAAAGGCTGAAGCTGAAGCACCCAAAGACAGCTGGTACGCAAAAATACTGACCGCGCTTGCAGGTTCTGACCCTAAATTTCTTGATGAAGTGGTGGTAGATGGTCTCAAGCGCTGGTGTGGGGGAGAGCGTACCGTGCCACAGACTGACCGCCGTTCAGGTGATGTTGCCGTGACACCCGCTACGCCACCCGCCTGGACTGGTGCTCAAGCTCGCCCTGTACAACAGCCTGTTCGTTGGCTGGCCCCGTCACGTCTGTTAGCTGCCGGTGAAACTGATACAGGCTGGAGCCGTGAAGTTGCATTATCGCCATTGAAGCCTCGTGTTGATTCACGCTTCAGGCGAGGTCAACTGGTGCACCGTCTGTTGCAAACCTTGCCAGAAATGCCAATGGATCAACGCGACGATGCCGCACGGCGATACTTGAAAGTCAATGGAGTTCCATCGGAGGAAGCAGAAGCTACAATCAACGAGATCAAGGCATTGTTTCATGATGCAAGCTTTGCCGATGTGTTTTCTGCTGCTTCGCGCGCAGAAGTATCAATTGCTGCCTTCCTGCCCCGTAATGACGGTCAGGGCTTTGGTCTGTCCGGCCAGATTGACAGGCTACTTGTTCTGCCAGATCGAGTGGTCGTGGTGGACTTCAAAACAAACCGCCCACCACCTGATGATGTTGCTCAGGTGCCGGAAATATACCTTCGCCAGCTCGCGGCATACTCTCATGCCTTGCAACGGGTATACCCTGGCAGGAAAGTTGAATGCGCGCTTTTGTGGACAGATGTGCCCCGGTTGATGCCTATTCCACAATTCATGCTTGACCAGGCCTGGGCATCTGCAACCATCACAATGGCGTAAACTTGCAGTCACCATCTTGACCGCGACGAGGTCAGTACCTACCTATTTGTCATGGTTTCCATGATTCTCATGAAAGGTTGAGCCCAATGGCCACGAGTCCCGTTACCGATGCTTCTTTTGAAAACGACGTCATCAAGTCAGAAACACCAGTTGTTGTGGATTTCTGGGCAGAATGGTGTGGCCCTTGCAAAATGATTGGTCCGTCACTGGAAGAGCTTGCCGCAGAATTCGGCTCTGATGTGAAGATCGTCAAGATCAACATTGACGAAAACCCTTCAACACCATCGAAATTTGGTGTGCGTGGCATTCCGACACTGATGGTGTTCAAAGGTGGTGAAGTCACCGCAACACAAGTCGGCGCAAACCCAAAGGGCAAGATTGCCGAATGGATCAAATCGTCGATCTGATCTCATCAGATTATTTCTACTTTACCGGCGCGCCGTTCCAGACACCTGGGACGGCGTTTCGTTGCGATGCAGCGCCAACACATTACCCGCCAGATAAAGCGATCCTGCAATGACGATCCGGGGCGCAATATCTCCACCCATGATCTCTCCTGCAGCGCGGACACTTTGTTCGATGCTGTCATAGGGCCGTGCATCAAGACCTGCCAACCTGGCTTCACGCGCAAGCTCAACGGCAGAAATTGAGTTTTCCTCACCCGGTATGGCAATGGCCATCATCTTGTGAACCAACCCTGCAAAAGGTTTCAGATATCCATCAGCGCGTTTTGTGTTGAGCATACCTGCAATCAGGATCAATGGCTTGGGTGAGCGTTCATCCAGCTCTGCCAGTGCTGCGGCTACAGCTCGACCCGCAGAAGGATTGTGCCCGCCATCCAGCCATATCTCGGTTCCCGCGGGGACAAACTTATGAAGCTGTCCCGGCTCCAGTCGCTCCATGCGTGCAGACCATTTTGTGGCGGCGATGCCATGGCTGATATGGGCTGTAGTGATGCGGTCGTCATCCAGCGCTTTGACTGCGGCAATGGACAGACCAGCATTCTCAATCTGGAATCTGCCAGGTAGAGCAGGCAGATCAAGATCAAGCAGCTCATCTTCGTCCTGATAGATCAAGCGGCCATATTGCTCAAAACACTGGAAATCCTGATTTGCAAACCGCAAGTGTGCGCCGACCTTGTTGCCTACAGCCTCGATTGCCATGCGCGCTTCATCATGCTGAACACCAATGCAGGCCTTGCGGCCTTTTTTCAGTATTCCGGCTTTCTCGGTTGCGATCTTGGCCAGTGTGTTGCCAAGGTATTGCTCGTGATCCATATCCACAGGGGTGATCACACTAACCGCCGGATTACTCACCACATTGGTCGCGTCAAGCCTGCCTCCAAGCCCTACTTCCAGCAAGACATAATCGGCCGGATTGCGGCTAAAAGCGAGCATCGCTGCTGCGGTTGTGATTTCAAAAAAAGTGATTGCTTCACCCTTGTTGGCGACCTCACACTCCTCAAGCAAATCCACCAGCATGTTTTCCGGTATGAGAGCTCCCCCGCCCGGCTCGCCAAGGCGTATGCGTTCATGAAACTTCACCAGATGTGGCGATGTGTAGGCATGGGCGCTCAATCCGGCAGCTTCAATGATCGAGCGCATATTGGAGAGAGTTGAGCCTTTACCATTGGTCCCGGCTATGTGCACAACAGGCGGCAAGGACAAATGCGGATTGCCAAGCTTATCGAGCAACCGCCACATCCGGTCCAGGGACAGATCTATTATTTTCGGGTGCAGTTCCAGTAACCGCATCAGAATGGCGTCACTCACAGCCATTGTTAACTCACGCCTCGGCTTCGGCAGAAGTTTCGTTCTCATCTGTTGATGCAGGGGTTCTTTGCTGAGGAGCAGGTTGCTTCATCAGCATGTGCAAGGTGTTGGACAATGTCTGACGCAGTTGATGGCGATGGACAACCATATCCACCATGCCATGATCGCGCAGGTATTCCGAGCGTTGAAAACCATCGGGAAGCTTTTCACGGATCGTCTGTTCAATCACGCGCGGGCCGGCAAATCCGATAAGGGCACCAGGCTCTGCGATGTGAATATCGCCCAACATTGCGTATGATGCTGTTACACCGCCAGTGGTGGGGTGTGTCAGGACCACGATATACGGGCAGCCTGCCTCACGCAGCATTTGTACACCCACGGTTGTGCGCGGCATTTGCATCAGTGACAGGATGCCTTCCTGCATGCGTGCTCCACCTGATGAAGCATAAAGGATCAATGGCAGCTTTTTGTCGGCAGCTTCAACCATGGCGGTGACGATGCCTTCGCCAGCAGCCATACCAAGCGACCCACCCATGAAGGCAAAGTCCTGAACGACCGCGACGGCTTCCAATCCATCGATTTTGCCGCGCCCTGCCACGATAGCATCCTTGCGATCGGTCTTGGCACGGGCTTCTTTCAAACGGTCGGAATATTTACGCTCATCCCGGAACTTCAATGGGTCAATAACAACCTCTGGCAGGTCAATAAGTGTCCATTTCCCGTCATCAAAAGTATGCTTTAACCGCACATCCGGGGCCATTCGCATGTGGTAGCCTGATTTGGGTATGACAAATTGGTTGGCTTCAAGATCGCGATGAAAGACCATTTCGCCGGATTCAGGGCATTTGATCCACATGTTTTCCGGCACATCCCGTTTGGTACCGAGAATGCCGGAAATTTTTGGCCTGACAAAATTCTTGATCCAGTTCATGGCGCCTTATCCGTTGCGACTGCGCTTAACACCTTGCGTAAGCTCATTGACCAAGCTTAACACATCTTGCACCGTTGATGCTGTCGCCTTGCCGTTCGCATCCAGACTATCCTTGATCCGTGAAACCAGGGCAGAGCCTACCACAACACCGTCTGCACCGCTGGCAATGTCAGCCGCTTGTTGTGCAGTTTTAACACCAAAGCCCACGGCAACAGGCAGATCGGTATGATTTTTAATGCGTTTAACCGCATTGTTGACAGCGGAGATATCAGGTGCTTTTGACCCTGTTATACCATTAACAGAAACATAATAAACAAAGCCGGATGTGTTGGTCAGCACCTTTGGCAAACGCTTGTCGTCTGTTGTGGGTGTTGCCAGACGAATGAAATTCAACCCTGCTTCAAGCGCTGGAATGCACAGCTCGTGATCTTCTTCAGGAGGCAGGTCCACCACAATCAACCCGTCAACACCTGACGCCTTTGCATCGACAATGAATTTCTCAACGCCGTAAATGTACACCGGGTTATAATATCCCATCAGTACGATCGGGGTCTGCTGATCGCCTTTGCGAAACTCGCGTACGAGTTGCAGCGTCTTGATCATGTTTTGTCCGGCATTCAGCGCACGCAGCGACGACGCCTGAATAGCGGGTCCATCAGCCATGGGATCTGTAAACGGCATGCCCAGTTCGATGATATCTGCACCAGCAGCAGGCAGCGCCTTGACCAGTTCAAGCGAGGTTTCATAATCGGGATCACCTGCGGTCACGAATGTAACCAGTGCGGCGCGGCCATCTGCTTTCAATTTTGCGAAGCGGGCTTCTATGCGTGTCAGTTCACTCACAACTTTACCCCCAGATGTTGGGCAACTGTGAATATGTCCTTGTCCCCCCGGCCGCACATATTCATTACCATCAAATGGTCTTTGGGTTTGGTTGGAGCAATCTCGATCACCTTGGCGAGCGCATGCGATGGCTCAAGTGCGGGGATAATCCCTTCCAGCTTGCAACACAACTTGAAAGCATCAAGAGCCTCATCATCTGTTGCAGAAATATAAGAAACACGGCCTGTGTCATTCAACCACGAGTGCTCCGGTCCAATGCCTGGATAATCAAGTCCTGCTGATATCGAATGGGCTTCGGTGATCTGCCCATCGTCATCCATCAAAAGATACGTACGATTTCCATGCAATACGCCTGGCCTGCCTCCGGTGATGGAAGCTGCGTGTTCACCTGTGTCGACGCCCTTGCCAGCCGCCTCAACCCCAATGATTTCAACTGATGGGTCGTCAAGAAACGGATGGAACAAGCCCATTGCATTTGACCCGCCACCAATGGCGGCAATAAGCGAGTCTGGCAAGCGGCCTTCACGCTTCATCATCTGCTCTTTGGTTTCCTTGCCGATCACAGACTGGAAGTCGCGTACCATGGCTGGATAGGGGTGCGGGCCGGCAACAGTGCCAATGCAGTAGAATGTGTCCTCCACATTGGAGACCCAATCGCGCAGCGCTTCGTTCATTGCGTCTTTCAAGGTAGAGCGTCCTGACGTGACCGGGACAACCTTTGCGCCAAGCAACTTCATGCGGAACACATTTGGGGCCTGTCGCTCAACGTCTGTTGCACCCATATAGACAATGCATTCAAGACCAAAACGGGCACATGCAGTAGCGGTTGCGACGCCATGTTGTCCTGCACCTGTTTCGGCAATGATGCGAGACTTACCCATACGCCGTGCCAGCAGAATCTGCCCCATTACATTGTTGATCTTGTGTGCGCCGGTATGGTTCAGCTCATCGCGCTTGAAATAGATTTTGGCACCGTTCAGGTGTTCGGTAAGACGCTCGGCAAAATACAGCGGCGATGGTCTGCCAACATAATGCTCAAGGAAGTCGTTAAGCTCAGCTTCGTAGGCGGGGTCCTTGCAGGCTGCTTCGTAGGCTGCCTGCAGTTCCAATATGTTCGGCATCAGTGTTTCGGCAACAAAGCGGCCGCCGAATATACCAAACAGACCGTTTTCATCCGGGCCGGTGCGAAACGAATTCAGGGCAGTCGTACTCATCTGATGCAGCCTTCAAGATTGGATAATGCTGGTTTGTGCAATAATTGACAGGTATTCACAATAACCATGTCACTTGTTCTAGCCGTGCTGGCGCACAGTCTCAATGAATTTCATGATTGCTGCGGCATCTTTGACACCAGGACGCGATTCAACCCCCGATGAGACATCAACAATGGGCGCTGACGTGATGTCGATTGCCCTTGCCACATTGTCCAGGTTCAAGCCACCTGACAGCATATAGTTCTTTTGGGATCGGTTGGCAGACAGCAAGGACCAGTCAAACGCAAGTCCGTTACCACCAGGTAGAGCATTTACCAGGTCTTCAGGTGCTTTTGCATCAAACAGGATCATGTCAGCTGTGTCATTGTACCCGCGCGCCATTTCAATGTCGTGGGCATCTCTGATCTTGATTGCCTTGATCACAGGAACACCCGTGCGCGCCTTGATGGCAGCAATGCGTTGTGGTGTTTCTGATCCATGCACCTGAAAATAATCTGGCTGCAAGCCTGCATTGATCGCATCGATAAGCTTGTCATCAGCATCAACAACCAGCGCTACAATTTTGGATCGCCCGCGTGCATATCTTGATATTGTCCGTGCAACTTCAATTGAGACATTGCGCGGACTT
>JBAUGO010000001.1:0-2326 GCA_049679775.1 Anderseniella sp. | reverse complement strand
GTCTACTGTGGTGTATCTTGCCTTGAAAATGGGGCGACCACTGTTTCTGGAAGGTGAGGCGGGCGTTGGCAAGACCGAGATTGCAAAAGTACTGGCACATGTGCTGGGTCGCGATCTCATACGGTTGCAATGTTATGAAGGGCTTGATCTGGCTGCTGCCGTTTATGAGTGGAATTACTCAGCCCAGATGATTGAAATCAGGATGGCCGAGGCTAGCGGTGTTCATGATCGTAAAAAGCTGCAATCGAATATTTTCTCTGATCAATTCCTGATCAAACGACCTTTGCTCCAGGCGCTGGAGCCGCGCAAATCTGGTCCGCCTGTCCTGTTGATTGACGAACTGGATCGCACCGATGAGGCGTTTGAGGCGTTTCTGCTGGAGGTGCTGTCGGAGTATCAGGTGACGATACCGGAAATCGGTACCATCAAGGCCAAGGAACCGCCTATTGTCATCATCACATCCAACCGCACGCGTGAAGTCCATGACGCGCTCAAACGCAGATGTTTGTACCACTGGGTTGGATACCCCACTGCGGAGCGTGAATTGGAAATCATCAAGGCGCGCAAACCGGGCGTGGGCGATGAACTGGCGCGCGAAGTGGTTGGCTTTATCCAGAGCTTGCGCGGGCAGGATTTGTTCAAGTCGCCGGGCGTGGCGGAGACACTGGACTGGGTTGCCGCGCTTAATGAGTTGAATGCCATCACACTGGACCCTGCCACGGTCAATGATACGCTTGGTGTGTTGCTTAAATATCAGGATGATATTGCGCGTATGGAAGGGTCTGAGGCCAAGCGGCTGGTAGAGCAAATCCAGTCTGATATTCGCAACCGCGCAGTGCAGTAAAGATCAGGCTGGACATGGAACTGATCCCTGCCAATTCCAACAAACCTGAGCCATCTGGCCATCTGCCGGGTAACATCATGCACTTTGCCAGAGTATTGCGGGAGGCGGGCCTGCCGGTTGGCCCCGGCATGGTGCTGGATGCACTGGAGGCTGTGCGCGGCGGTGGTATGGCCACGAAAAAGGATTTTTACTGGATATTGCATTCGGTTTTCGTCAAGCGGCGTGAACATACGGTCATGTTTGATCATGCGTTTGAGGTGTTCTGGCGCAAGCCGAAGATGATTGAGCAACTCATGCAGTTGCTGTTTCAACAGGTTCGGGTTGAAGCAAAGCCAGAAAAGCCCAAAGCTGGCCAGAAGAGGCTGGCCGAGGCGATGTTTTCGCAAGACGATGCTTATTCCCAGCGTGAACGACCTTCCGATGAGGTTGAGCTTGAAGGCGAGTTCACATCGTCCGCGCGCGAGGTCTTTGGCAACAAGGACTTCGAGCAGATGAGTGCTGATGAAGAACGGATTGCGCGTGAAGCCATTGCCAGGATGAGGATGAACCGGCTTGAAGTGAAAATGCGTCGATTCAAGCCAAGTCGCCGCGGCCTGATTGATATTCGCTCAACCATGCGCAAGTCATTGCGCTCCGGGGGCAGCATGACTTCGCTTGCCCACAAGGCCCGCCAAACCAGGGAACCGCCTCTTGTCGTGCTGTTGGATATTTCCGGTTCCATGGCAAACTATTCACGTCTGTTCCTGCATTTTCTTCACGCACTGAGTAGTGATCGCTCACGGGTTCAGGTGTTTACATTCGGCACAAGGCTGAACAACATCACCAGACAATTGCAACGCCGCGATGTTGATGAGGCAATGGAGCTGGTCGGCTCTCATGTCACGGATTGGTCGGGTGGGACACGTATTGGCCATGCCTTGCATGAGTTCAACATGAAGTGGGCAAGGCGGGTTCTGGCGCAAGGTGCTCATGTCTTGATGATGACGGACGGGCTTGATCGTGATGATGTAGATGTGCTGGACGTTGAAATGGCAAGGTTGTCACGCACTGCCAAGCGGATTGTCTGGCTCAACCCACTGTTGCGTTATGGCGGGTTTGAAGCGCGCGCATCCGGCATCCGTGCAATCATGCCGTATGTGGACGAATTTCGGCCATGCCATTCGCTGAATACACTTTCTGATTTGGCTGATGTATTATCAGGGTCACGCAATGAGGTTCACGATCCGCGCCGGTGGCTGGCAGGTGGTGATCCGCGCACCAGGAAGGCAGTTTCATGAGTAGAATTGAGGCCGGACTTTTGGGTATTGCAGATGACTGGCTTGCACAAGGCAGGCAGGTCGCCATGGCAACCGTTATCGAGACATGGGGCTCTGCACCACAGCCTGTAGGGTCACAACTGGTTATTGATGCAGATGGAAATTTTGAAGGCTCCGTATCGGGGGGGTGCGTTGAAGGGGCTGTCATAACTGAAGCACTTGAGGC